>DAITQE010000294.1:0-5435 GCA_036833235.1 Opitutus sp. | reverse complement strand
GATTGCGCGCGGAAGTGCTCGACGTCATTTTTAACGATTCGCTGCTGAGAAAGTTTCGAGCGAATTTGCAGAGAATGGATCGCGCGAATTCGCTGGGTTTGATGTTAAAAGACTTGGAGGAGATCGTGGCCAAGGCCGGACCACCGACCGGGGGCGTCGCACATGAACGGCGTGCCCACAGCGTCACGTAATTACAATCATGGCACCGCTGGCGCATTTTGGTCGTTTGGGGTTCACGGGCGGGCCGCCCGTGCCACGTCCTGCCGGAGAGCCGGCGTCCTGTAACACGGGCAGCGTGCTCGTGCTCAACGCGGTCAGGCTGACCGCGCTACCTCGCGAACCGCGATGAGACCGCTAACGTTACCGAAATTATTTGCGCGTGACGTGCGCCGCATTCACTGCGTCGGCGTTGGCGGCATGGGTGTGGGGCCGCTCGCAATTTATCTCGCGCAGCTGGGCTTCATCGTCACGGGCGAAGACGACGCGTTGACGCCTGACGTGCGCACGCTGCTCGAACGCGAGCGCGTGACGATTACCGGCGTCCCGGCTGAATGCGATCTCGTCGCCTATTCGTCAGCGATCGGACGTTCTCATCCGGCTTATCTCGCGGCGGTGAGTCGCTCGGTGCCGCTCGTTCGTCGGGGCGAGTTGCTGGCCGAAGTTGTATGCGAAAAGAAGCTGGTGGCGGTCTGTGGCTCTCACGGGAAAACGACCACCACGGCGCTTTTGATCACCGCGTTGCGGAAAGCCAATTTCCCGGCCGGTTACCTTTTGGGCGGACTGTTCGCCGACGATACGCCGCCGGCGCGCGTCGGCTCGAACGACTGGGTCGTGGCTGAAATTGATGAGAGCGATGGCACGATCGAACGCTTCGCACCGGAGATCACCGTGACGGTGAATCTCGATTGGGATCATCCGGACCGTTATCAACAGCTCGCGGATTTGGAGCGCACGTTTGCGGAGATGTTTGCGCGAACGACTGGCGCGGTTTTGGTGAGCGACGCGTGTGCGACATCGGGACGGATCTGTCATGGAGGTGGGCAGACGGCGCAGGTGCAGAAGCAGGCTGGAAGCCGGCGCTACGCTACCTTCGGGCGCTCGGGGGATTTTTCCGGTGTGATCGATAGCGAGACGGATGGACGCATGACGCTGAAGCTTGGCGGGCGTTTTTCCCTCACGAGTGCGGTGGTCCGCGCGAGTGGTGATTTCAATGCTGCTAATGCGACGGCGGCGCTCGCAGCGGCGCAGATGATGGGCGTCGAACTTTCGTCGCACCTTCTCGCAGAGTTCGCGGGAGTGCGGCGGCGTCAGGCGGTTTTGCATGAAGCAGGCGGCGTGACGGTGATCGAAGACTACGCACATCATCCGGCTGAAATTCGTGCGCTGCTGGGGAGTTTGCAGAAGCGGGTAGGAGACGACGGACGGTTGGTGGTGGTTTTCCAGCCGCATCGCTTCAGTCGCACGGCGCAGTTCAAAATGGAATTCGCGGCTGCGCTCGCGTCAGGCGATCGCGTGGAGTTGCTGGACGTTTATCCGGCGGGCGAGACGCCGATTGCGGGCGGAACGACGGCTGATATTTACGCCGAGATGAAGCGCATCGCGCCGGCACTGGCAGTTGGTTATTTTCCGGGCAGCGATACCGAGCTGTTTCGGACACTGGCGCGAGACGTGCGTGATGGCGATGTCGTGGCATTTGTGGGCGCGGGGGACATCGATCGCAAAGCGCGCGCATGGGTCCTGCTATTGCAGCAGCAAGCTATGAAAGCGAAGGAATGGGACGGGATCTACGCGGCGCTGAAGGGAAAAGTTTCGGCCGAGACGAAGCTCAAGCGCGAGGAGTTGCTCGGCGGAAAGACGACACTGCGGGTCGGCGGACCGGCGCGAGTTTATGCGGAGCCAGCGAATGTGGAGGACCTGCGCTCGCTGTTGCGTGAGGCATCGGGGCACCGTGTGGCAGTGTATATGTTAGGACGCGGATCGAATGTGATCGTACCGGACGAAGGCGTGGACGGTTTGGTGATTTCGCTCGCGCACGAAGGCTGGTCGATATTCGAACCGCGGCCGAAAGGGCGAGTGTGGGTGGGCGCAGGACTGCGGTTGAAGAATCTATGTGGACTCGCGACGAAGACCGGGCTCGCCGGATTTGAATTTCTCGAGGGCATTCCGGGAACGGTCGGTGGCGCGTTGCGCATGAACGCTGGAGCGATGGGCGGATGGATGTTCGATATCGTCGAGGAAGTTCAGGTGATAAGTCTTTCGGGCGAAGTGAAGACGCTCACGAGAGACGCGATGCACGTGAGTTATCGGCACTGCGCTGAGTTGCACCACACGATTGCGCTTGGCGCGTTGTTGCGGCCGGTGGCACAGGTGGATGCCGAAGCTGTCAGTCGCCAGATCGACGTTTACCGTCGCAAGCGCCAGGAGTCTCAGCCGCGCGAACCGAGCGCGGGGTGCATCTTTAAAAATCCACCGGGCAATTCGGCGGGGCGTTTGATCGACGAAAGCGGACTCAAAGGCGAGCGCGTGGGCGACGCCGAGGTGTCGCCGGTGCACGCGAACTTTATTGTGAATCGCGGCCACGCGACAGCGGCGGATGTGCTCGAGCTGGTGCGGCGGGTTCGGGCGCGCGTGCGTCAGGTGAAAGGCGTGGAGTTGGAGCCGGAAGTGTTGCTGTACGGCAAAGAGTGGAAGGACGTGCTATGAATTTTCGACTTTCGACTTTCGATTTTCGAATTGGGAATCAGCTCGGACGAGGCGCGGTTTCCTCACTGCAGCGAGGCGTTCGCGCGCTTCCAAAAGCAGGCTTCGGTGGGTCTTCCAATCCAAAGTCGAAAATCGAAATTCGAAAATTCCCATGACTTCTCCCACTATCGCCGTGTTCAGCGGCGGGACATCGGCGGAACGCGAGGTTTCGCTTGGCTCGGGTTTGGCGTGTGCGGTTGCACTCGCGCGCTCTTTTCCGACTCGGCTCTTCCGTATCGATGCGAACGCGTTGCCAGCTGAACTCGATGCGCGGAAGCAGGTCGTGTTTTCAACGTTGCACGGCACGTTTGGCGAAGATGGAGGGATGCAGCGCCTGCTCGATCACACAGGCGTGCAGTACGCCGGCTGCGATGAACACAGCAGCGCGTTGACGATGGACAAAACGCAAACGAAAGAAACCGTTGCTGCTCGCGGCTTGAACGTGATTCCGGGCGTGGTTTTTCCGGCCTGGAGAAAACCTACGGCGGAGGAAATCATCGCGCAGTTCGGCGAACACGTTGTGGTCAAACCGAATGATCAAGGGAGCAGCGTCGGACTCAGCATCGTGGAATCCCGGAAAGAACTTGTCGTCGCACTTGACGCGATCAACAGCGGCACGTGGTTGATCGAGAAGCGGATTTTCGGGAGGGAACTCGCCGTGGGTGTGCTCGATGGGCAGGCGATGGGCGTCGTCGAAATTCGGCCGAAATCCGGGATTTACGATTATGCGAGCAAGTACACCAAAGGATTGACGGAGTATCTGGCGCCGGCGCCATTGTCGTCGGAGCTGACCGCAAAAATTCGCGCGGCCGCGGAAACGGCGTTCGCCGCGTGTGGTTGTCGCGACTTTGCGCGCGTCGACTTCATCATCGGTGCGAAGGAAGAGTTTTATTTGCTGGAAATAAACACGCTGCCCGGCATGAAAGAAACCAGCCTGCTGCCCATGAGCGCTCGCTGCGAGGGGGTCGATTTTACAGCTTTGGTCAGGAAAATGGTTACGCCCGCGCTGCAGCGTTTTTCCGCGGCTGCGGCGACTTCTAAACCGTGAGTCGTACCGATCCCAACGCACCGTTTGCGCGCAACTGGAGAGACATTCCCCAGCATTTGAAACCGCGCGCGATGTCGCCGGAAGGACGGCGACGCCTGGTGTGGAGCGGCTTTCGGACGACCGTTGCAATTGTCGTGTTCGGTGGGTTGGGGTGGGGCGGCTTCGAAATTGCAGCGACGCTGCGCGGGAAATCGCGCCAACTTTCGAGTGCAGCCGAGGCCGCGCCCGTCAAGGAGGTCGACGTCACGACGGATGGCGTGCTGGACAAGGATTGGGTGATCCAGACGCTCGCGCTGCCGAAGAACGCCTCGCTGGTCGAACTGGATCTCTATCAGCTGCGCGCGCGGCTCACCGCCTCCGGACAGGTGCGCACCGCGACGCTCACGCGTACGTTCCCGGCGACGCTCACCGTGAGGCTCTCCGAACGGTCGCCGATGGCGCGGATCATGGCTCAAATCACCTCTGACGAAACGCGCATGTTCCTCGTCGGGCGGGAGGGGACCGTGTTTGAAGGCGTCGGTTTTGATAAAGAAATGCTGTCGACGTTGCCCTGGCTCGCGGGGGTGAAACTCACGCGGGAGCGCGACGGATTTCTGCCGATCGCGGGAATGGAAACGGTGGCCGAGTTATTGGCCAAAGCGAAGCTCGAAGCCGAACATCTCTACAAAACGTGGGAAATCGTATCGTTGGCCCGACTCGAGTCCGACGGCGAAATCGAAGTGCGTTCCAAAGACGTGCCCAGGATTATTTTTGGAACGAACGAGGATTTTTTCCGGCAACTCGCGCGGCTTGATTCGCTCCTGGACGCGGCGCGGGAGAAGACGGACCGGCCGTTTCGAGAAATCAATCTGTCCATTGGCGCGCAAGTTCCGGTTTCGTTCGACGAGCCCAACCTGATTCCTGCAACGACAACGGCGGACGCGACGCGTTCGTCCGCGACAGCAAAAACTCCTGCATTGCCCGCCTTCCCGAACCTTCAGAGAAAAACGAAATTGTGAGCTCACGTCCTACTTTTATCGGTGCCGTCGAAATCGGCACGTCCAAGATCACTGTCCTGGTCGGCGAATACACCGGTCGCGAACTGGCGATCATCGGGCACGGTGAGTGTTCGTCGCGCGGTGTCATCAAAGGCGCGGTGGTCGATTACAAAGCTGCCAGCGAGTGCACGCACAGCGCGTTGGAGCACGCGGAGCGCGATGCTGGCGAGCGGATCGAACTGGCGTTTCTCGCGCAAACGGGCGGGCACCTGGAAGGTTTCTACAACGAAGCGTCCGTGAATGTGAAAGCGGCGGACAACATGATCGAGCGGGATGACATCCGCACGGTGTGCGAGCTGGCGCGCTCGAAGGAATTGCCCACGGGCCGGATGGTGGTTCACCACATTCGCCGGCCGTTTCGCGTGGACGGGCGTCTCGTTCCCACCTCGCCGGAAAATCTCGTCGGGCAGCGATTGGAAGTTGGATACTGGACCGTGCACGGCCAGGAGCAGCGGTTGGCGGATAATATTCACGTGATCCGCGGCTTCAATCTCGAGGTGCGCGAGCTGGTGCTGTCGAGCCTCGCGTCGGGTCACATGGTGACGTCGCCGGAAGAGCGACAGCACGGCGTCCTCGCGATCCACATCGGTGCGGGCACGACGGATTTT
>DAITQE010000293.1:0-5464 GCA_036833235.1 Opitutus sp. | reverse complement strand
TTCCCCGCCTGGCGCGACACGCCGGCCATCGAGCGCGCGCGCCTGTTCTTTCGTTATCGGCAACTCGTCGAGCAAAACTTCGATGAGCTTTGTCACACGATCTCCCGCGAACACGGCAAAACTCACGCGGAAGCCCGCGGCAGCGTTTACCGCGGAATCGAGAATATCGAATACGCCTGTGGCGTTCCCTCGCTCCTGTTCGGCGACACCCTGGAGAACCTCGCACGCAGTGTTGATTGCGAAACGATCCACCAGCCGCTCGGCGTCTGTGTGGGCATCACACCGTTTAACTTCCCAGCAATGGTTCCGCTCTGGATGTTTCCCCTCGCCCTCGCGTGTGGAAACACCTTCATCCTGAAGCCGAGCGAAAAAGTCCCGCTCAGCGCCATTCTTCTCGGCCGGTTGCTCGAGCAAGCCGGCGTCCCGAAGGGCGTCTTCAATATCGTCCACGGCGGGCGCGAGTGCGTCGATGCGTTGCTCACGCATCCGAAGGTGCGCGCGATTTCTTTTGTAGGTTCGTCTCCGATTGCAAAATACATCTACGAGACTGGCACCCGCCACGGCAAACGCGTGCAGGCCAACGGTGGCGCAAAGAATTATATTGTCATCATGCCGGATGCTGACGTTTCGAAAACCGTCGAGGCGCTCTCCACCGCCGCATTCGGCTGCGCGGGTGAACGCTGCATGGCCGGCTCAACCGCCATCGCCGTCGGCGCCGCGGCGGATCGCGTTCTGCCGTCGCTCGTCACCGCCGCGCGTGCGATCAAAGTTGGTCGCACCGATCAGCCAACCTCGGCTACCCAGCCTGATATGGGACCAGTCATAACGGCCCAGCACCGGGATCGCGTCCTTGGGCTCGTCACCTCCGGGGAAAAGGAAGGGGCAAAAATTCTCTGCGATGGTCGTGCCGTCAAAGTCGCCGACGCGCCTCGCGGTTTTTATTTGGGCGCGACCATCATCGATGGGGTCCAAGCTAACATGACTCTCGCGCGGGAAGAAGTCTTCGGCCCGGTGCTCAACGTCATGCACATGGATGATCTCGATCACGCCATCGAACTCACCAATAAATCTTCCTTTGGGAATGGCGCGGCAATCTTCACGAGCAGCGGCCGCGCCGCGCGCGAGTTCAAGCATCGCGTGAAAGCCGGCATGGTCGGCATCAACGTCGGCGTACCCGCCACGATGGCGATGTTCCCGTTCACCGGCTGGGACGATTCATTCTACGGCGATCTCCATATCCAAGGCCGCGAAGCCGTGCAGTTCTACACGCAACAAAAGGTGATCACAACCCGCTGGTTTGGCGGAGACGTCGGCGACGTGTGGAAGAAGTAGAAAACACCAAATTCCAACATCCAAGCTCCAGTAAACCTTCAACCCTCCAAACCCGATAAACCGCTCCCGACTATTGAAGCTTGAATCTTCATTGGAGTTTGGACGTTGGCCCTTGGAGCTTTTCCCTCACCCATGCCTCTTCTCATCAAAAACGGTGAAATCGTAACCGCTGACTCCCGCTACATCGCGGACATTTACTGCGAAGGTGAAACGATCACGCGGATCGACCGCGATATTTCCGCACCCGACGGAACGACTGTGGTCGATGCGACCGGAAAATACGTTTTCCCCGGTTTCATCGATCCCCATGTCCACATCTACCTGCCGTTCATGGGTACGATGGCCAAGGATACGTACGAAACCGGCAGCCAAGCAGCGCTTGTCGGTGGCACCACGACGCTCATCGAGATGTGCTGTCCGGCACGCAAAGATGACGCCCTTGCCTCGTTCGACTTGTGGATGGCCCAAGCCGCCGGAAAATCCGCGTGCGATTTTTCGTTTCACATGGGCGTTACGAAATTCGACGCCAACACCGAGACGCAGCTGCGCGAGATCGTGAACCGGGGCATCGCCTCATTTAAAATCTTCCTCGCCTACAAGGGCGCGTTCGGCATCGACGACACGGAGCTGTATCAGACGCTCAAGCTCGCAAAAGAACTCGGCGTGGTCGTCACGGCGCACTGCGAGAATGAAACCCTCGTCGCCGAGCGTTCCAAAGAACTCCTCGCCCACGGCAAAACCGATCCCGGACAGCATCATGAGAGTCGTCCACCGCTGGTGGAGGCCGAGGGCGTTCACCATCTCATGACGTTCGCCGAGCTCACCGGCGCCGCCGTTTACATTGTTCACCTCAGCTGCAAGGAGGCGCTCGAGCAGGCCCTTGCCGCCCGCCAGCGCGGTGTACGCGTGGGGATCGAAACGCTCATTCAATATCTGCTGCTTGATAAAACCTACGCCGAGCGTCCGAATTTCGAGGGCGCTAAATATGTGATGTCGCCGCCGCTCCGCGATGCAGCCAATCAGGCGATCCTGTGGAATGGTCTCCGTGACGGCTTCGTGAATACGGTTGCGACCGATCACGCGCCGTTCGATTTCGCAAAACAAAAGCCGATGGGGCGCGAGGATTTTACGAAGATTCCGAACGGCATCCCGTCACTTGAAGAGCGCGTGAATTTGCTTTTCACCTACGGCGTAAAAACAGGGAAGATCGACCTGCAGACGTTCGTGAACGCCGCCAGCACCCAAGTGGCAAAGCAGTTTGACCTTTTTCCTCGGAAAGGCGCAATTCAGCCGGGCGCCGACGCCGACTTGGTGATCTTTGATCCGGAGTACCGTGGCGTGATTTCTGCAACGACGCAGCACATGAACGTCGACTACAGTGCATTTGAAGGCTGGCCGCTGCTCGGACGGGCGAGTGTCGTGACCGTTCGCGGCGAAATCGCCGCCCGCGACGGAAAGTTCACCGGCACCCTCGGCCGTGGGCAATTTCTCAAGAGAACGCCGAGCCATTTCTGATTCCCCCGATCACACGAATGGACGCGAACTATCTCCCTCTATCAATTCGCGCCTATTCGCGTAATTCGCGGGCAGTCTCTTTATGTCTTCCCCGCTGAACTCCGCCAACGCGCCTGACGTCGCGGTCGAGATCGAGCAATCGCATCTCTACAACGACGATCTTGCGCCCGTGCCGTTCGGCCAGCGGAAATGGCGCGTCGGCAGCATCGCTGCCCTGTGGATCTCCATGTCGGCGTGCATTCCGACTTACATGCTCGCGTCGTCGCTCATCAGCGGGGGCATGAACTGGTGGCAGGCCGTTCTGACCATTTTTTTGGGAAATGCGATCGTCGTCGTTCCGATGATCCTCAATGCCCATGCCGGCACAAAATACGGCATTCCTTTTCCCGTCTTTTGCCGCGCGTCTTTTGGCACCAGCGGTGCCAACGTTCCTGCGCTCCTCCGCGCTCTCGTCGCCTGTGGCTGGTTTGGTATCCAGACGTGGATCGGCGGCAACGCCATCTACAAAATCGCCTGCGTATTCTGGCCCGCCCTCAGCAACGGTTCGGTCGATAATTTCCTCGGCATCACGGGCGCCCAGTTTCTTTGCTTTTTGTTTTTCTGGGGCGTCAACATGGCAGTCGTTTACAAGGGCATCGATTCGATTCGGCTGCTTCTCAACATCAAGGCGCCGCTGCTCATCGCTCTCGGACTCAGCCTTCTCTGGTGGGCCTACCGTCAAGCCGGGGGTTTCGGTCCGATTCTCTCGCAACCATCTGCATTCGATGCGGGCCAGCCGAAGGCCGGACAATTCTGGGGATTCTTTTTCCCCGCGCTGACCGGCATGATCGGTTTCTGGGCAACGCTCTCGCTCAACATTCCCGATTTTTCGCGCTATGCAGTATCCCAACGCGACCAGATCCTCGGTCAGGCCCTCGGTCTGCCGCTCACGATGGCGCTGTATTCGTTCATCGGCGTTGCCGTGACGTCAGCGACTACGATCATCTACGGCGCCACGATTTGGGATCCGGTTGACGTTCTCACGCGTTTTAAAAATCCGGTCGTGCTCGTAGTCGCGATGCTGGCACTCTGTCTTGCGACACTGGCGACGAACATCGCCGCCAACGTCGTTAGTCCGGCGAACGATTTCGCGCATCTCGCACCCAAGAAAATCTCTTTCCGTATCGGCGGACTAATCACGGGGCTCGTCGGTATCGCCATGATGCCGTGGAAACTCCTCGCCGATCCCAGTGGTTATATTTTCACGTGGCTCATCGCGTACAGCGCTCTGCTCGGTCCGATTGGAGGCATCATGATCGCCGACTACTACGTTTGGCGAAAGATGCAGCTTAGTGTGCCCGCTCTTTATTCGGGCACCGGTGAATATCGTTACAACCGCGGCATCAGCTGGGTGGCGATCAGCGCATTGCTCTGCGGCGCGCTGCCGAGTCTTCCCGGATTTCTCGCGACCGTGCATGTGATCGACGCAGGCGGTCTGTCCCATTTTTGGCTGCACCTCTACGACTATGCGTGGTTCGTTGGCTTTGGCCTCGCATTCGTCGTTTATCTCCTTCTGCGCAAGTTAGCGCCAAATTCCTGATCATTCCTCCGTCTTCATGTTGGGAAAAATTCGACGAGAGCAACCTACCGGCTTTCGGTTTATTCGAACCCTTCGCAAGACACGTCCTCTCCCCGCTTTTCCATGAAATCCATCGCCCTTCCCCCCTCTCTGCACAAGCCCCAGCCGTATTCCGGCCCAACCGCCGCCGAGGTTCTGGCCTTGCGCAAGCAGTACCTGAACCCCGGCCTTTTCCTCTATTACAAACAGCCGATCATGATCGTTGAGGGGAAAATGCAGTACGTCTGGGACGAGACCGGAAAACGCTACCTCGATGGTCTCGGCGGCATTGTCACCGTCAGCGTCGGTCACTGCCATCCGCACGTCATTGCCGCGGCCAATAAGCAGAATGAGCTGATTCAACACTCCACGACGATTTACCTGCAGCCGAGGATCGCAGAGTACGCGGAGAAGTTGGCTTCGAAGATGCCGGGTGATCTCAAGGTATGTTATTTCGTCAACTCGGGTTCCGAAGCCAACGACCTCGCGCTGCTGATGGCGCGACTCTACACAGGCAACTACGACATGATTGCCCTGCGGAACAGCTATCATGGCGGCAATGCTTCCGGCATGGGATTGACGGCACACAGCAGTTGGAAATTCAACGTGCCCCATTCTTTCGGCGTGCATCATGCTGTTGCGCCGTATCCGTATCGTGGTGCCTACGGTCATGATGATCCGGATGCGGGCCGAAAATACGCCGACGACGTGAAATCGCTGATCGATTACGCAACCTCGGGCAAAATCGCAGGGTTCATTGCGGAATCGATTCAGGGAGTCGGCGGTTTTGTTGTGTATCCGGACGGATACCTCAAGCACGTATACGAACATGTCCACGCCGCCAGCGGAGTGTGCATCGCGGATGAAGTACAAACCGGATTCGGTCGCACCGGCACCCATTATTGGGGATTCGAGACACAAGGTGTGGTTCCTGATATTGTCACCATGGCAAAAGGCATCGGCAATGGAGCGCCGTTAGCCGCCGTGGTAACGACGCCGAAAATAGCGGCTGTGCTCACG
>DAITQE010000292.1:0-5464 GCA_036833235.1 Opitutus sp. | reverse complement strand
ACCCAGGCATGATCGTGGGCGAAAATGCGCGCCCGGAAGATTTGCCGGTCAATCCTTGCAAAGCGAAACATCTTACGAACATGCGTTCGCAAGGTGAAGGCAAAGGGATTCAGCTCGAAGCGCCGCTGCGCATGAGTCTTGAGCGCGCGATTGAGTACATCGACATCGATGAATATGTTGAAGCGACTCCGAAATCGCTCCGTCTCCGTAAGCGTATCCTCGGTGCAACCGCGCGCAAGCGCGCTGCCGCTGCGGCGTAGCTCAGTCCCAAGGCAAAAAGCGGGAGCGACGAAGGTCAATCGACTCGTGATTTGCCTGGTGTTAACAAGCCAGGCTCTGACCCGCACTGAATCCGGGAAAAAAAAGCCAAAAAAAAGCGACCAAAATGCTTGCCAGTTTCGTTTTAATTTTGGGGCGTCTCGGACTTACCCAAATTTACCCAAACTTCAACTCGTTATCGCCAGCTAAAAATATTTATGAAAACTCCTCATTGGTTTAATCGAAATCATCTCTCATCAAATTTGCGCATCGCTTCCGCGGCCACGCTTATCGCAGCCGCGGTGGTCAGCGCAGCCGTGGCACTCGTGATGAGCGCCACCATGACAACCTCAGTGAGCGCGGCGGCGCAGAGTGGCGGCTCAGCCATCCGGCACATCGCCCTCAGCGGCACGTCGTCTCCGCAGACTGGCGACTCTACATCGTCCGGTGATACGGACGTCACCCAAGCCGAGTTTCCCGGACAGATTGACGAGCCAGATGGCAGCCCCGGTCCGTATCCGGGGATCATCGTCAACCGCAGCCTCTCAAAGGGCGTCGGCCACGGCGTCTCCGTGATCAGCGGCAAGAAGGCGAAGTCGAACCCGACGTTCAACTTCGGCTTCGAAGGCCTGAACTTCTACCAGCAGCGCTACTCGCGCGGCGGGAACCAGTTCTCGGTCGAGCCGCCCGACCAAGGCATGTGCGCCGGCAACGGCTACGTGGTCGAGGCCGTGAACGACGTGTTCAACGTCTTCAACACGTCCGGCGTCTCGCAGCTGCCCGACAACACGTCGACCAACATCGTTAGCGGGTTCCCGCGCAACGTGAACCATGCCATCGACCTCAACTCGTTCTTCGGCTACCCCCCGGCGATCAACCGCTCCAACGGCGTCCGCGGGCCGTTCGTGACCGATCCGAGCTGCCTGTACGACGTGGCCACGCAGCGATTCTTCCTCGTCGCGCTGACGCTCGAGTCGCAAACCGGCGGACCGTGTCAGGGTGCGTTCTCGTGCGTGAATCACCTCGACATCGCAGTCACCCAGACGTCCGATCCAACGGGCACGTGGAACTTCTACCACATCGACGTCACGAACGACGGGACGAACACGGGCGGCGTGAATCCCGGCCCGTACCTCGGCGACTACCCGCACATCGGGGCCGACGCGAACGGGTTCTACATCACGACCAACGCGTATCCGTGGTGCTGCAACGGCTTCTCCGGGGCGCAGATCTACGCTCTCTCGAAAGCGCAGCTGGCCGCCGGGGCCGCGTCGGTGAACCTGGTCCACATCGACACGTCCGGCATGGTCAACGTCCCGAGCGATGCGGGCCCGACGCAGCCGGGCTTCACCGTCTGGCCGGCACAGTCGCCGGGCACCGGCTCGTTCAACACCGCGGCCAATGGAACCGAGTATTTCCTGAGCTCGAACGCGGCCAGCGAGGCGACGCATCCGGTGACTGGCGCCGCCGGCACCTACACGTCGACCCAACTCGTGGCCTGGACGCTGACGAATACGTCCTCGCTGAACACCTCGCCGGCGCTCACCCTCAGCAACAAGGTGGTGACGGTCAACCAGTACGCGCTCCCGCCGAAGCAGCAGCAGCCCGGATCAGGGACGCTCGCAACGACGGATACGCCACTGGGCTTCTGCACCAACGACACGACGACGCAGCTTTTCAATGGTCAGTTCGGCTGCTGGCGGCTTTTGTACGGCGCTGAGCCTGCCCATAACGAGGTCATCTCAAGGCCTGACTCGAACGACACCCGGATGCAGCAGGTCGACTACGCGAACGGCAAGCTGTGGGGCGCCCTCGACACCGCCCTCAGCCCGGACGCCGGTCCGCAGCGAGCCGGCATCGCCTGGTACATCCTCAATCCGGACGCCGGAACGGTCAGACTCCAGGGCTACCTCGGGGCCTCCAGCCATGACTTCACATATCCCGCCATCGGCGTGACGGCGAGTGGCCGCGGCCTGATGGCGTTCACCGACACGGGTGACACCACGAATCCGAGCGCCGCGTACGCGCCGATCGACGCGAGCCTCGGCGTCGGCGCGTGGACCGACGTGACGGGTGGCGGTGGTGCCGCGCAGGACGACGGCTTCACCAGCTACAAGGCGCAGGTCGGCAACCCGCCGCGCACCCGCTGGGGCGACTACGGCGCAGCCGCCGTGGACGGCAACTCGATCTGGATCGCCAGCGAGTACATCGCCCACGCCTGCACGTACACCAACTGGGGAGGCCCGTTCTTCGCGGGCGCCCTGGGCGACAACCTGCTCGGCACATGCGCAGGTGGCACCTTCGCCAAGCCTGCAAATACGGGTACGCCCAATACTCCCGGCACCCGAGCCGCACTCGGCAACTGGTCGACGCGGATCAGCAAGCTAACACCTTAGTGGTTCGCAGGACGTCGTCACCCGCTTGAACCGATAGTTTTTGACGACCGGGCCGACAGTAATGTCGGCCCGGTTCTTATTGTCGATCTCGCAATTGGCAGGAGGACGTTTCTCCGAAACGTTTGTGGACTTTTCGGGCAACTCGAACTGTCCCTGTAGGCATGGACATAGATACGGGCATTCGCTAAGGGCGATCCTTCACTCCTGGTATCGCAATTGGCGATCGGCGATTAATTGCCTGCACTCGGCAAGGGCACAATCACCGTCGTGCCGAAAGTTTCTTGACCTGCTAAAAAGCAACGATTCTAGTCGCATGCGGCTTTTTTCAATGAAGCGATATCTTCCATTTTTCATTGTCGGGACGGTTGCGTTAGTCACGCTTGCCAGCGGAACGCTGCTTTACCGGGCAAAGCGGCTTCCCGCCCTGGCAATCCCCGAAAATTCTACCACATCTGCAATGGGCAGCACAGAGATGGTTCACGTTCGTGGACGCGCCGACGCGCCCGTGACACTCGTAGAATTCGGAGACTTCCAGTGTCCGCCCTGTGCGACTTTGGCTGATCCAATTAACAAACTCGAACGCGATTACGGTTCGCGTTTGCGCGTGGTCTTTCGTCACTTCCCGCTCCCGAGTCATCAGCACGCGCGCGAAGCGGCGCTGGCGTCGGAAGCAGCGAGTCTGCAAGGCCGTTTTTGGGAGATGCACGACCTGCTCTATCGGGAACAATCCGTCTGGAGCAAGGCCCCAGACGTGCAGGTATTGTTCAACTCTTATGCCGGAATGCTCGGCTTGAACATCGATCGCTTCAAAAAAGATATGGACAGCGACCAAGCCAAAGCGCGCGTTAGGTCTGATGAACAGCAAGCACGTGCGCTCGGATTGGCGACGACACCCAGCATTTTTGTTAACAATCGCCAGATGCGTGCTGCCTACTTAAACCCGACCGGTCTACGCATCGCGATCAGTGCGGCCATAAAAGAGAAGGCTTCGAAATAACTGCTCGCCAAACGCAACGCCTCAGGAGGAACATTACGAAAGTGGCCGGCTCGCGCACTTCAATTACTCTCTATACAATCGCGGCATTCATCGCGCTACTTGGGCTGGCCGATGCGACTTACCTGACGGTGCAGTATCTGACTGGCGAAACCGTTGTATGCGGCGGATCCGCGAGTTGCTTCGAGGTGCTCGGCAGCGTCTATGCAAGAATCGGCACGATTCCAGTCGCGAGCGTCGGGGCAGTGGGATATTTCGCCGCGTTCAGCATGGCAACGTTCGCAGCTTTCGGCTATGCGCGTGCGCGCACATTTTTTACTCTCATCGTGTGGGCGATGTTTGGGGTCACCCTCTGGTTCCTGTATGTGCAAGGATTTGTGCTGCATGCGTTCTGCCGTTACTGTTTGTTCTCGGCCGCGCTCGTCTTCGGGCTCTCCGCCATAGCCGTTTTTGCTCCTTCTTCGCGCTGAAGCCCATGATTGACAAATCGGGTCGGCTGCGGTTAAATCTGCGTAGTTAGTCCGCTTCCTCGCCAGCCATTCTCTTGCGAGGCGCTGTTCCCGAATCTGCAGCTTTTTAGTCAGGCAACTTTCAGATCAAGAAAACATAACTCCGCACATTTATGTCGGGACATAGCAAGTGGTCGAAGGTCAAGCGTTTCAAAGGCGCGATCGAGTACATCGACATCGACGAATACGTCGAAGCGACGCCGAAATCATTGCGCTTGCGTAAGCGCATTCTGGACGCGACCGCCCGGAAACGCGCGGCCGTAGCAGCGTAGCTCAGTTCCAGGCAAAAGGCGGGCGCGACGAAGGTCAATCGCCTTGTGGTTTGCCTGGCGTTAACAAGCCGGGCTTCGACCCGCCACTGAAGCCGGGAAAAAAAGAAAAAAAAATGCTTGACAGTTTCGTTCTAATTTTGGGAGTCTCGGATCCCCTCAAATTTACCCAAACTTAAACTCGTTATCGCCAGCTCAAAAAATATATGAAAACTAATCGTCGGTTTAGTCGAAATCGTTTCCTCTCACTTGCGCGCACGGCAACTGCATTCACGCTCATCTCCGCGGCGGCGGCAATGGCGTTCGTCGCGGTCGCCGATCCGCTGGTGACCGTGGGAAGTCCGCCCACACCATTCTCACAGAACAAACAAAATGAACCCGCACTCGCCGTAGACGCAAATCATCCGCTCGTGCTCGTTGCAGGCTCGAACGACGAGATCGACCTCGAGGCCTGCGCCGCCGGAAATCCGACGACCTGTCCGTTCACGAACGGCGTCGGCGTCTCGGGCGTCTACTTCTCCTTCGACGGCGGCGCCACGTGGACCCAGCCGACCTATCAGGGCTACACGGCGCGGACCTGCCTTGGACCAGCACCATGCGCGCCGAGCACCCCGCCGACGCCGGCCGGCCCGAGCAACGCCGGCATCGGACCAATCGGGACATTGCCCGGATACGTGGAGGCCGGGCTAGTCTCGGGCGGCGATCCGGCAGTCGCGTTCGGTCCAAAACCCGGGGCCGACGGCACCTTCTCGTGGGCGAACGGCTCGCGCCTCTACTACGTCAACCTCGTGTCCAACTTCAGTGCGGTGCGGTCAGAGGAAGCGTTCAGCGGATTCGAGGCGGTCTATGTCTCGCGGACCGACCATGTTCGGGCCGCGGCGGCAGGCGATCAGAGCGCGTGGCTGACGCCCGTCCTCGTGTCGAAGCAGAACGCCGCGCTCTTCTCCGACAAGGAGCAGGTCTGGGCAGACAACGCCGAATCAAGCCCGTTCTTCGGCAACGTTTACACCTGTAACGTCGGGTTCCGGAGCCAAGGAC
>DAITQE010000291.1:0-5472 GCA_036833235.1 Opitutus sp. | reverse complement strand
TTGTCCCGGACGTAACCGAAGGCGAACGAGTGTGGGAGGGGCGCGAACAACTACCCGGCACTTCCGTTGCTGCCCTCGAGTCGTGGATCTCCAGCCGGCGCGGTCGTCCCATCGTGATGCTCGGAACGTCGCTTCGCGGAGTGCGGCCCGACGATGCTCGCACTGCCCACGTTCGCGAACTCTTCACGCACGCGCGGCGACCCAAGGACGATTTCGAATTGGATCTGCTGCGCCGCGGTGCCGCCGCAACTGCCGCCGGATTCGAAAAACTTCGTGAACAGCTTCGTCCCGGCGTTACCGAGCGGGCGCTTCAAATCGAACTTGAAGCTGAATTCTTCCGCCACGGCGCGACTCGTCCCGGCTATGGTACGATCGTTGGCACCGGACCAAACGCCGCAGTGCTTCATTTCGAGCCAGGCGCGCGCGCCGTTAACGATGGCGAATTCGTCCTTGTCGATGCGGGCGCAGAAATCGATCGATACGTGACCGATGTGACTCGCACCTACGTTGTCGGATCGCCGTCGGCGTTTCAACGCGACCTTTACCAAGTGGTGCTCGCCGCCCAGCAGCTGGCTATTTCGCGCTGCGTCACCGGCGCCGAATGGCGCGCGATTCACTTGGCTGCGGCCGTGGATCTGGTCGCCGGACTCGTCAGTCTCGGCATCATGCACGGCACACCCGAATCCTTGGTTGAACAAGAAGCGCACACACTTTTCTTCCCACATGGCCTCGGACACATGGTTGGGCTGGGCGTACGCGACGCGAGCGGGCTGCTGCCGGGTCGCGCGAAAGATCCACGTCCGTCGTTGCGCACCCTCCGGATGGATCTGCCGCTCAAGCCCGGTTATCTCGTCACGATCGAACCTGGCCTCTACTTCATTCCTGCGATTCTCGATGATCCAAAACGCCGCGACCAATATCGCGATTGCGTGAACTGGTCTGCGATCCAGCAGTATCTCACACTCGGCGGCGTCCGGATCGAGGACAACGTCCTCGTGACCACCGGCGCGCCCGAAATTACGACTTCAGCGATTCCAAAAACATTGGATTAAGCCGGGCCAATGCAGTTGAGAGTTGCGCGCTGCGTCTCGAGACAAATTTCAGACGTATTTTCACTTAATACGTGAAAATGCAGATAAGCCATTTAGCACATATGAACACCGATAAACACAGATTCCGACCGGGACTCATCTGTGTCCATCCGTGTTCATGAGTGGCTGAATAGGTCTGAGGCTGCGCTCGCTAGAAATTCGTCGCTCCCGCCAGGATCTCCACGGCCCCGCCCACATCGATCGAGTGATCGCGCGCTTTGATCAATGTGTATCTGGAATTCCACTGCAGACACTGCGCTGCCTCGAGATGCAAATAGAAGCGTGCGTTCACAAATTCGGGCAGCCGAAAATTGACCTTGGGTCCGCGCGTGTTGCGATTCGCTTCGATCGTCTCCGGTGACCAGCTCAGCAGGTCATAACGCCTTTCGTCGATCTCGAAGATTGCGCTGATGGCCGCAGGTGGCGGCGTATCCGGTCCGTCATGCAGCAGCCACAATTCGGCTTCGAACAGCTCGCCGGGACTCCATGTAACTTTCCGGATTCGAGCACTCGCCAAGGTGGGGCAACACGCCTGCGTCACGAAGTCCAACGCGGGTTTTGCCTCGCACGGGGCGAAATCAATTTATCTGAAGTTCGCCCAAGCCTTACGGTCGCATACGCCGCTGGCGCGTGCGGGAAAGCACGAAAACCGGTTGCATCAACTTGTCCGCCCCATGGATGTGCCGCGCGCCATCGCAATTGAAAGAATTTTCCATGGACAAACACCGCGGTTCTAACTCTCTTTTCGGCCATGGCTCCGCCTGAAGAAAAATTCGTGACTCCCGTTAGCCTGATTGTGGACCTGGTCCTCGTCGCCGCATTTTTCGCGTATATGTTCACCGTGCTGCGGCCGCATGTGCCGTCCAATGATCCAAAAATGATCACGCTGTGGGCCGCTCTCGGCAGCTCTTGTATGACCGGCGTATTTTGGCTGGCGGTGCAGATGTTCCGGGTCGTGTTGCGGTTTCAGCGCAAGTCGCGGCGTTGATTCACTGGCTGCGGTCCTCCTTTTTGATTTTTAGCGCGGCGGTCGATGACCGCCGCTTTTTTTGCCCATTCGAAGCCCTGAGGTGAACGCCGCATGGCGGAGGCGGGCGTATTCCACGGTCTTCCGTTTTGATGGCGCAATCCGTTAGGTGGATAGGCCGCGAGCTTGCTCGCGCTTCAATCGCGCCAGCAAGCTGGCAGGCTACAAAATACGATTCCAAAAACAAAAGACCACGGGACGTATTCGCTCTGACGCGTTGAGCGGTTGACAGGCTCGTCAGCACAGCTATGCCGTTGCCCTTTGCGCTCTGCGCAGCGCGCTCTTTTTTAACTCAGATCACCCACGAACATGGCCGTTAAATCCAAAGTGAAGCATCCCGCCGCGAAGGCCAAATCCTCCGCGCCGGCAAAAAAAACCTCCGCCGCCAAGGCGATCAAATACGTTTACACGTGGGGCGCCGGACGCGCCGACGGCGACGGTTCGATGAAACCGCTCCTCGGAGGCAAGGGCGCCAACCTCGCCGAGATGACGCGTATCGGCCTGCCCGTGCCTCCTGGCTTCACCATCACCACGGAGGTCTGCACCTATTTTTACGCCCACAAGAAAACGTATCCCACCTCGTTGCAGTCGCAGATGGAAGCGGGCGTTGCCAACATGGAGAAGATCATGGGCACGAAGTTCGGCGCCACCTCCGGTACGCCGCTCCTCGTGGCCGTCCGCTCCGGCGCGCGCGATTCAATGCCTGGAATGATGGATACGATCCTCAATCTCGGCCTCAACGACCAGACCGTGCTCGCGCTGGCGCAAACCACCAAGAATCCTCGCTTTGCCTGGGATTGCTACCGCCGGTTTATCCAAATGTACGGCGACGTTGTGCTCGGGGTACAAAAACGCCCGGATGAAGATCACGAGCCATTCGAGACCGTCATCCATGATTTCAAACACGAGAAGTATCATGCGAACATCGAGGATTCGAAGCTCACCGCTGAGGACCAGCAGATCCTCGTGAACCGGTTTAAAGCTCTCGTCAAGGAGCGCACCGGAAAGGTGTTTCCTAATAATCCGTGGGACCAGCTGCGCGGCGCCGCGAGCGCCGTATTCGGTTCGTGGATGAACGACCGCGCGATTGTTTACCGCCGCAAATACAACATCCCTTCCGAGTGGGGCACCGCCGTGAACGTGCAGGCAATGGTGTTCGGCAATACGGGCGAAACGTCCGGCTCCGGCGTGGCGTTCACCCGCAACCCCGCGAACGGCGTCAACGAGTTCTACGGCGAATTTCTGATCAATGCACAGGGTGAAGACGTCGTCGCCGGCGTTCGCACGCCCGAGCCGGTCGCCGACCTCAAGAAGCAAATGCCGAAGTCGTACGCCGAACTGATCAAGGTTCGCGCGACGCTCGAAAAGCATTTCAAGGACGTTCAGGACATCGAGTTCACGATTCAGGAAGGCAAGCTGTTCATGCTGCAGACTCGGAATGGCAAGCGCACCGCCGCCGCCGCCCTGAAGTTCTCCATCGATATGGTGAAAGAGAAGCTCATCGACTGGAAAACCGCCATTCTGCGCAATCCCGCCGACCAACTCGACCAGCTCCTCGCCCCAATTTTCGATCCCGCAGAGATCAAGAAGGCGACCATCATTGCGACTGGACTTCCCGCCGGTCCCGGCGCCGCCACGGGCAAGATCTACTTCAATGCCGATCGCGCCGTCACCGCCGCTGAGAAAGGCGAAAAGGTTCTCCTCGTCCGCGTCGAAACCTCGCCCGAAGATCTTCGCGGCATGATTGCCGCTGAGGGCATTCTCACCGCGCGCGGCGGCGTCTCCTCGCACGCGGCGCTCGTCGCCCGCCAGATGGGCAAGGTCTGCGTCTGTGGCGCTGCGGCACTTCAAGTCGATTACGATAAAAAGAACGTCACCGTGGGAGGTTCGACTTACCAGGAGGGCGACTTCCTCTCGATCGACGGCACCGCCGGCACCGTTTACGCCGGACAAATCAAGACGGCGTCATCGGAAATCATCTCCGGCCTCGTGCAGGACGACAAGACGGCCCAGGCCACCGAGAAATTCAAGAGCTTTAATCAGCTCATGAAATGGTGCTCACAAGCGACGAAGCTTCAGGTTCGCACCAACGCCGACACGCCCGACCAAACCCGCGTGGCCGTGGCGTTCGGCGCGACCGGTATCGGTCTCACGCGTACAGAACACATGTTCTTCGAGGGCGACCGCATCGATGCGATGCGCGAGATGATCCTCGCGGATTCTCTCGCCGAGCGCCAGACCGCCCTCGCGAAGTTGCTTCCGTATCAACGCGACGACTTCTTCGGAATCTTCAAAGCCCTCAACGGTTTTCCCGCCACGATCCGTTTCCTCGATCCTCCGCTGCATGAGTTCCTGCCGAACTCGAAGGAGCAGCAGATGGACCTCGCTCGGAAGCTCGACATTCCGGTCGAGAAAATCATGCATCGCGTGCATGAGCTCCACGAGTTCAACCCGATGCTTGGCTTCCGCGGCTGCCGCCTCGGTATCAAATATCCGGAGATCACGGCCATGCAGGCTCGCGCGGTCCTCGAAGCGGCGGCCGATGCCAACAAGGCCGGCTTCAAGGCACGCCCTGAGATCATGATCCCGCTGGTCGGCTTCAAGAAGGAACTCGATCTCCAGGTCGAGGCTGTGCACGAAGTCGCCAGAGCGGTGCAGGCTGAGAAGAAGGTGAAAATCAAATACACCGTCGGCACCATGATCGAAATTCCGCGGGGCGCTCTGACCGCGGACGAAATTGCGCAGACGGCTGAGTTCTTCAGCTTCGGTACCAACGATCTCACGCAGACCTGCCTTGGCATGTCGCGCGACGATTCCGGCTCCTTCCTCGGTGCTTATCAAGAGTCCGAGATCATGAAGAAAAATCCGTTCGCGAGCATCGATCAAACCGGCGTTGGCCAGTTGATGCAGATCGCGATCGAGAAAGGCCGGAAGACCCGCCCCGACATCAAGCTCGGTATTTGCGGCGAACACGGCGGCGATCCGGACTCGGTGAAGTTCTGCCACAAGCTTGGCCTGACCTACGTATCATGCTCGCCTTACCGCGTGCCGGTTGCCCGCCTCGCCGCTGCGCAAGCCGCCGTGACCGAGGAAAAAGCCGCCGGCAAAAAGTGATCGACTAACCTCCCGCTAGCTTCCGTCCCGCGTCTTAGCCGACGCGGGACTTTTTTTTGCGAAAATTGCGCGGCCGGTCTGTCGTTCCGCTAGCTGCCTTAAAGAATGTGAGGCTTTCCGAGCAGGTAGCGGCAGTCGTCCCGACGGCCAAGCACAAGGATGGCGGTCGGGACGACCGCCCAAGGTTTTGTTTTGGAATCGTATCTTGTAGGCTGCCAGCTTGCTGGCGCGATTGAAGCG
>DAITQE010000290.1:4721-5474 GCA_036833235.1 Opitutus sp. | reverse complement strand
GACGACGAGTATACGGCGACCGCGAACCCGCGCCCGCCAATCCATCAAGACCGGCTCACCGTCATTGACGGCGGGCCGCGGACACCGAGCTACTGCATCGCGACTTTGATCCGAGCGTTCGCCGTACGCGTAGTGGCTGTAACCGATCGCGTCTCAGTCGCCGCGCAGAGTTCAACGGCCGTCCCACGTGCCTCCAGTCGCGCGGTCGCCGCTGCGAGCGCCAGGCCATCCCGCCGCAAATCTTCTTCCGCCGCCGGCTGGGCCTGAGTGCCGGGCGGTGCCTGATACCAGGCGGGATCGGTCCCATCGGCCGGCAATTCGTCGCGCACTTTCAGAATCGTGAACATGCCGCCCATCGTGATGTAGTCGTGCTGACCGGGGCCGCCGACCATCGGCAGGCTGTTCGGCGGCACGGCCATTCCCATCTCCCCCATGTCGCCCATGCCGTCCAGGCCCATCATCATGTAGCCCGGTACGAGGGACCGCATCTTCTTATTCAAACCATCGGTGTTCATTCCAATGACGTTACCGAACGTATGGCCCATCTGGGTCATCACGTGATGCAGCATGTGGCAATGCATCACCCAGTCGCCTTCCGTCGCGATGAACTCGATCGTACGGGTGCTGCCGGTCGGCATGATCACGGTGGTCTCTGGCCACTGGGCAGAATCGGGAATTTCGCCGCCATCCGTCGCCACGACCCTGAAATTGTGGCCATGAAGATGAATTGCGTGATGGCTCATCGAGCTGAGG
>DAITQE010000290.1:0-4711 GCA_036833235.1 Opitutus sp. | reverse complement strand
GAGCTGAGGTTGCCGATCCGGATGCGCACGCGTTCGCCCTTCTTCGCCAGCAGAGCTTGCGTGTCGGGGAAGCTGCGGCCGTTCATCGTGAAGACGTTGAAGTCCGTCATCTCGTTAGGATCGGGTCGGCGCGCGCCGACCTCAATTTTCCATTCACTCAGCATGATCGCGTAGTCGCGATCCGGCGGCGGAGTCTTCGGATTTTTCGGGTGAATGATGAAGAGTCCCAGCATGCCGAGCTGCATCTGGGTCATCTCATCGTGATGCGAGTGATACATCAGCGTGCCGTGCTGTTTCAGCGCGAACTCGTATTTAAACGTTTCGCCCGGCAGGATCGCTTTCTGTGAAACGCCGCCGACGCCATCCATGCCGCTTGGCAACAGCACTCCGTGCCAATGCACCGTCGTCGGTGCGGAGAGTCGGTTCGTAACGTAGATGCGCACGCTGTCGCCTTCCACCGCTTCGATGGTCGGACCGTGCACGCGGCCGTTGTAACCCCAGCACTCGGCGACGAGTCCGGGCGCGAACTCATGAGTCACCGGTTCCGCGATGAGGTGAAACACTTTCACGCCATCAATCATCTTCCATGGCAGAGTCGCGCCATTCGACGTGATCACCGGTTTGTAGCCGAGCGGTCCCGTTGGGATGAACGGTTTTGTGCTGCCATCGCTCGTAACATTCGGCTTTTTGTCATCGCCTCCGACGAGCCGCGCCACCGGTAGCGCGAGTGCGGCGGTGCCCGCGACGGCGAGGAAATTTCGGCGAGTAAGAGAGGAAGGCATGAAAGCAGTTGATTAAGGTTTTGTTTCGAGCCGCTGCTCTGGCGCGGGCGTCGTGGTTTCAGCCAGACGGCCTCCGACCGCGCGTTCGAGTTCCGTCCGCGCGATCCAGTAGTCTCGCCACGCTTCGATGCGGGCGCGCTCGGCTTCGAGCACCTGTTGCTTCGCCAGCAGCAGCTCGTAATTGCTTTTCTGCATCGCATTGTAGTGAAGCAGTGTTTCGCGCAGGATCGCGCGGCGCTGCGGCAGAAGCACGGCGTCGTAATACTCCGCAGCGGCTCGCCCCGCGAGCAGTGCGTCGCGCGCCTCGCGTACCTCCGAACGAATATCGATGGCGAGCGCCTCGTAATTCGCCTCTGCGCGACGAGACTCAGCGGAGAGCCGTGCGACGTCCGCCTGACCTTGATCGAAAATCGGCAACGCGAGTTCGACGTTCGGGCCGGTTACGTGCGTGTGTTCGCCGCTGCCGGCAGGTTCGCGTTCAGTGTCGATGCCGAGATTGACCGACGCGGGGAGGAAACGCGTTTTGCGCTTCAGATCGAGCGCGGCACGCGCAAGCGCGACCTGCGATTGCGCGGCAGCCAAATCGAGGCGTTGCGTGACCGCGAGGGATTCGAGCTGATCGAAATTCGGCTCCCGCTCCGGTGCGGTCGGGAGCGCGGCGGACATCTGCCAATTGGTCTGCGCTCCCCAAAGGCTGAGCAGCCGGTTCAGCTTTTCACGATCGCGCCGGATGTCCGCATCCGTGCGAGCGAGTTCAAGCCGAGCATCCAGCGCCGCGGATTGTTGGTGCAGCAGTTCCAGCCGATTGATGTTGCCCGCGCTGTATTGGCGTTGCGCGAGATCGGCGGTGGCTTCGTTGACTGCCAAAATCGAAGCGAGTCGTGCGCGAAATTCCTGCCGAGCCTGCACCGTGTAAGCCGCCGACTTCGCCTCGGACGCGAGCGACAATGCCTCGTGCGCAACGCGACGCTCCGCCTGCACGAGTTGCTCGCCGGAGAATTTTTTTCGCAACGGCAGCAGGAACGCATTCAGCAGGTCCATGCCGAGATTGAACTCCACGTTCGGTGGACGCGGTCGTTCGCTCGGCCAGCGCACGCTCGCCGACAGCGATGGATTTGGTAGCCGGCTCGCAGCGATTAAGTCCGCCTGCGAGACGCCAAGGTCTTCAAAGGTCGCCCGCAACTTGCGGTTGTTGAAGAGAGCAATCGCTGCCGCGGAATCCGGTGTCAGGTCGTCTTTCAACCGCGCGGCAACGGATTGATCGACTGAGCCCTTATCGGCGTCCGATTGCGGCCATGCCACGGTGAGGCCGCTGCGGCTTGCGACTTCGTTTTGCACGCTGGGCAAGGACGCAGCCGGCTGTATGGCGCAGCCGCCAAGAACTAGCGCAACGATCGGCAGGAGAAGGAGGCAGGGCCGGCGAATCATGAATCGTGGTGGTGATGAACGGGCGCGGGCGCGTCTTCATCCGCGTTAGCGGGCTTTGCTTCGGATTCAGGATTTGATGAGACGGGTGCGAGGAGCGGAAAATCGGCCGGGGCCGGCGTGCCGCTCGCTGCGTGTGGACTTGCGGGATGCTCGTCGTTGACGGCGACGGGTCGAACCGCCGTCGCGCAGCCGCCCAATATGCCGACACTCGCGGCGAGTGACATCGCGCTGACGCGCGCGCGGGAAACTAAAAACAGAATGTTCATTCGTGAGAGAGTTCTTCGCTCGGCTGAAACCAATCGCGCCCCCACACCATTTCACCGCCGAAATGCCCGGTCGCGATGACCAGTAATCCCGCCGAGAGCGCAATAATCCTGCGAGGGCGAGCCCACGCGCCCTTGTTCGCCTGAAACGACGAGAGCCAAGCCAGGCCAGCCACCACGGTTGTGGCGAGGCCCAGCCAACGGTGCCATTCAAGAGTCGTCCGTTGGTCGGAGCGGATGTGCTCGTGTGCGGCGAGAAGCCAGCCACTCGTTGCGGAAAGAAGTGCGGTGATCGCGCCCAGCGCGAAAAGCCACGTTACCGCGCGAGCGAGAAAAGGAGAATCACGGAACAGTCGAACACCTTCCGCCGTCGCGCCGACGACGAGCAACACGAGCGGAAAGTGCAGGACGATGGGGTGAAGTTTTCCGAAGAATTCCGCGATGTAATCCATGATCAAATCACATTGCGACGTGGAGGCTGGCGCGTCGCGATGCGCTACGATCTGTTTGCGCTCAGTGCTTGTGCTCGGCGTGAGCGTCACCCTTCTTGGCCGCGGCTTCGTTGAGAATCTTCAGGTATTTCTCGGGATCTTTGTTGAAGTCCTTCACGCAGTCCTTGCAGCAGAAGGTGACGAGGCGATCCGGTTTGCCTTCGACGCGATAGATGTAATCGACCGGCTTACCCATGTCGGCGCCGAGCTTGTCGTCGGAGACGACGCATACGTCGGTCGGGTATTCAGCCTTGGCCTTGGCGACCCAGGTGGCATCTTTTTCAGTGACCGCGACGAGCTGGCCGCTGCCTTTTGCTGCCATGGCGCCCATGTCATGCCCTTCGTGCGCGATGGCGGAGCCAGAAGCCGCCAGCGCACCAACGAGGGCAAGTGCGAGAGAGATCGAACGGATGGATTGCATAGATGTGCTTGTGATTCGCTACTTTTAACGCGCCCCGCCGCCGCATCCCTCAACTTTTTCAACAGATCGCTCAGGAGCTGGGAGAAGGAGCAGCGTGCCTCGTGTTACAGCAGAGCGCGGCTGACTATTTCTTATCCGCGACCTTCGCGATAAACATGCACTCCTCGCCCTTTTCGTTCACGTAGGTGACCTGGCTCTGTATTGGGGGATCATTTCGTTGCCGTTTCAACACAACCTTGGTTTCCATCTTGCACGACGGGCAAGCAACGGTCGCGCCTTCCTTGCAAAGCTCCATTGCCTTCTTGGGGCTTTCGACGGTCACCACCGATACTGTCTTACACTGATTGCAGACATAGGCGATTTTGTCTCCCGCCTTCAGTTCTTTGAACTGCTGTTGATTGTGGAGATTCTGCCAATACTGCGGACCAGGACCGGCATACGCGAACGAAGCGAGCATGCCGAGAACGGCGGTCGCGAATATTGAACGAATGATTTTAGTATTCATAACACATGGGGTTGGCTGTTCAGCTCAGTGGGGACACCACATCAATCCCGTTAAACGGCGCAGCTCGCCAAATCCCTCGACTAATTGGTGTATTTGCCAGGCGCGGCGTGGGGCGCCACCGACCAGAGAGCTGGACCAATCCGACGCGAGGCCACACCAACAACGGATTTTATTGCGCCGAGCAACCCGCGGTCTGTGTTCCCCACGATATCTCCGGGATTGAGGGATTTCGCCGTCCTGCTACGTTCAGGGGGTAGCACTATGAAGCACGAGCTCAGGTCGGTGCATTTCAACATCACGAACCACTATCGGCTCATCGCAGCGATCCACTACAATCACCAAATCGCCTACATTCTTCTGCTTCTAACGCACAACGAATACGACCAAGGCCGCTGGAAAAAGAACCTATGAAACTCGCCCGCAAACTCACTTTTGACCGCCTGCCAACTACCTTCGATGGCTTGATTAAATTGCATCCGCCGCGTCCGATCCACGACAACGTGAGCTACAAGAATACCGTGGAAATCGTCGATGCGCTGGCCGGCCACAAACTGACCCGCGACCAAGAAGATTATCTGCTGCTTCTCTCCGCCTTGATCGAGCGTTACGAGGCCGACACACTGCCGAAGCGCCCGCGCGTCAGCGGTCTCGAGATGCTGCGTTACGTTCTCGATGAAAACGGTCTGGGAGGCAATGACTTGGCTAAAATCATCGGCGTGGATCGTTCTGTGGCCTATCGAATCCTCAAAGGAGAGCGGGGTCTCACAACCGATCACGTCAAGGCGCTTTGCGACCGGTTCGGTATATCGGCCGACGTTTTC
>DAITQE010000289.1:4921-5483 GCA_036833235.1 Opitutus sp. | reverse complement strand
CAGATATCGGGCTCCAGCGTGGCGCAGATTTGCTGACAACACCGCTGGCAGTCATCCCGGACGCCGACCGGAAGTTTCGGTGCAACGCGATGGTCGCTCGCGACGAACAACGGCTCGGCCAAAGTCTCACCGACGACAAGATCAGCGTCGGCGTCGATGAGAGCCGTGCTCGGAGGCGTAAGGACGTCGCCGAGGAAGAGTGGCAAGGCCAGTGGGACGAGATCGGGGCTTCGAAATCCGGAAGCCTTCGGCTGACTTGCTGATGTCCTCGAAATGTAAGGCGGTCTGACGCTCCGGAGTGCCTGTATCGATCCTCCTTGGTGCTGACCCGAGCGCTTCGGGTGAGCTTCGGGTGCGCCCCGGGGGGAGCTTCGGGCGCCCGGGCGTCACCCGAAGCGCACCCGAAGCGTTTCCGAAGCGTCGCCGAACCGTCTATGGGCGTTCCACGGGTGGAACAGATCGGGTTTTAGAGGGACCCAAAACGGAATGCTTTAGGGTAAGGGCCTCAAGGCGGTGTGATGGGTGATACCGATCGCCCGCTGCCTCTACCGGAGGGACAGCA
>DAITQE010000289.1:1060-4911 GCA_036833235.1 Opitutus sp. | reverse complement strand
GATTAGCACCAATTTCGCACGAGCGCGTGTCCCGAAAAGAGGGGACAGACCGGACAACCAAATATACTGACACCGTGCTTATTTATTGGCCCATCTAGAGCAAGCGGCGGCGACCCGCAGGCATCCCGAGTGCGCCCAGCACATCGACCGTGGACCGCCTAAGTCGCCCACGTGCGCCACGTCGGTAGTCCATCATCAAGTCACCCCGAACATGCCTCTTGCTTCCGCCTCATCCGCCCCGCTCGTCCCGCTCGGCACGATCGATCTGCTCGTCATCGTCATCTACTTCGTGTTCGTGCTTGGCATCGGTTTCTATCTGAAACGATTCGCCAAGAGCGGCGACGACTTCTTCATGGCCGGACGCGAGATGACGGCGTGGATCGCGGGCCTCGCGTTTGTCTCCGCCAATCTTGGTTCGCTCGAGCTGATGGGGTGGGCGGCCGCATCCTACCAATACGGCATCCTCGCCGCGCACTGGTATTGGATCGGCGCGATTCCCGCCATGCTGTTCCTCGGCATCGTGATGATGCCGTTTTATTATATCTGCAAAACGCATTCGGTGCCCGGATACCTCCAATTGCGCTTCGGCAATGGCACGCGTGCGATCTCAGCGATTTCGTTCGGCTTCATGACCGTGTTCATGAGCGGCATCAACATGTATTCAATGGCGCTCGTGATGAAGGTCGTTCTCGGGTGGGACATCCACTTCAGCATCTGGGTCTCGTCGCTCACCGTCGGCGTCTACGTCGTGCTCGGCGGCCTCCTCTCCGCGATCTTCAACGAGGTGCTCCAGTTCGTTCTGATCTGGCTCGGCGCGCTGCTCATTCCGATTCTTGGCCTCATCGAGGCTGGCGGTTGGTCGAAAATGGTGGAGAAGATTCACACCAATGTAGGCGGCCTCAACTACACGCACCTTTGGGCGAACCTGGGCAGTCCCGCCGACAATCCGATGGGGATTCACTGGACCGGCATCGTGTTCGGTCTCGGGGCGATCATCTCGATGGGCTACTGGACGACGGACTTTCTGGTCGTGCAGCGCGTGCTCACCGCGAAAGACCTCCGCGCCGCCAAAATGGCGCCGATCATCGGTGCCGGGTTCAAGATGCTTGTGCCCTTTATCGTCATTTTGCCCGGGCTGCTGGCGCTGGCGGTTCTGCCCAAGGGTTTTCTCGTCGGCGAAAGCGAAGCGCTTGCGACGGGCGGCCACAGTTATAACGAGGTCCTGCCGATCATGCTCGCGCGCTACTGCGGCCCAGGCCTCCTCGGGCTCGGCATCACCGCGCTCATCGCGGGCTTTATGTCCGGCATGGCGGGCAATGTCAGCGCGTTCGCGACGGTGTGGACTTATGATATCTACAAGCCGACCATCAAATCGGATGGCGACGACGCCCATTACGTCACCGTCGGTCGATGGAGCACGATCCTCGGCGTGCTCGTCAGCATCGGCACGGCGTATCTTGTAATGCAGTTCAAGAGTATCATGGATTACGTTCAAGCGCTCTTTAGCTTCTTCATCGCACCGCTTTTCGGCACGGTCCTCCTCGGCATGCTTTGGAAGCGCGCAACCAACGCCGGAGGTTTTTGGGGATTGCTGACTGGCACGGTCTCTTCGATTGCGATGTGGGCCTGGGTCAAAGCCGACCCGTCCGCCCTCCGTTATATCGCTCTCTCGAGCCAGGCCAAGGACATGGCCGAAAACATGTATCGCGCCCTCTGGTCCGGTCTTCTCTGCATTGTCGTGACGATCGTCGTGAGCCTGCTCACAAAACCGAAGACCGATCAGGAACTGGCCGGCCTGGTGCGCGGCACCACCGAGATCCCCTCCGATGCCGATTTGCCGCTGCTGCGCCGACCGATCTTCTGGGCCTGCGTAGTCTGCGCCGGATTCATCGCGCTCAACATCATCTTCTGGTAATCTCCAACTCCCCACTCCCATGAAAGAGCACTCCGTCTCGATCTGGTTTCTCATCGGTTTGCAACTCGCGCTCTACGGGTTGCTGATCACCGGCGCGGGCATCTATCAGTATTTCAATCCGCCCGCGCAGCGCACCGTCCTGTTCGAGCTGCATTCGGGCATCTGGTGGGGCGCGCTGATGTTGATCGCGGGCGTCACCTACTCCATCACATTCCGCCCGGGCAAGAGCGCCAAGGCGGAAAAGCTCAAAGCTTGACCGCCGTTGCGGGCTGCTGCGGATCGCGTGGCTCCATCGCTTTTCCCCATTTTCCATGAGAACAACGCTCCCCATTTTAGCGGTGAAACATCTTTGCTTGGCCGTCTGCTTCCTCGCGCTCCTCGGCTCGGCGCGCAGCCAAGCGTCCGCGAACGTCGCCGCGGCGCAAACCACTCCGATCGACTATGCGACGATGCAGGTCATCGCGCCCGGCGATTCGAGCGCGGTGATTGCCGAAAAAGCGGCGAAAGTGCTGCCCCGTCCCAACCAAACCGAATGGATGCGACTCGAGCGCACCTTCTTCCTTCATTTCGGTCCGAACACGTTCCGCGGCGTCGAGTGGGGCAACGGTCGCGAGTCACCGTCGATCTTCAATCCAAGTGCGCTCGACGCGAACCAATGGGCCAGCGCCGTGAAGGACGCCGGCGGCAATCTGCTGATCCTCGTCACCAAGCACCACGACGGATTTTGCTTCTGGCCCACGCGCTACACCACGCACTCGGTCGCCTCGAGCCCGTGGCGCGCCGGCAAGGGCGACATCGTCAGGGAAGTGGCCGCGGCCGCACGAGCCCACGGTATCAAGCTCGGCATTTATCTCTCGCCCGCTGATCTCTTCCAGTTGCGGACCAACCCGACCAACCCGCGAGGATACTACGGCAATGGCAGCCCCAAGGTTCGCTCAACGATTCCCACCGATCCCGCGAGCTTCCAAACCGACCCGAGTCGCGGTCGCGCGCCCACGCCGGGTTTTCCGACCTTCAGCTACGAGGTGGACGACTACAACCGCTACTTCCTAAACCAGCTCTACGAACTCCTCACCGAATACGGTCCGATCTCTGTCACGTGGTTCGACGGCGCGAATCCCGACCCGAGCGTCCGTGAAACTTACGACTACGCAGCGTGGTATGATTTGATCCGTAAACTGCAACCCGGCGCCGTCATCTCCGTGAAAGGCCCGGATGTTCGCTGGGTCGGAAACGAAGGCGGCTATGGCCGCACCACCGAGTGGAGCGTTCTTCCACTGCCGGAGTCGCCCGAAAAGTACACCTGGCCCGACAAGCAGGAACAAGACTTGGGCAGCCGCGCGAAACTCACGCCCGGATCCTATCTCTGGTGGTATCCCGCCGAGGTGAACACGCCCATTCTCAACGGTTGGTTCTGGTCCGCGGAAAAACGCGCCAAGAGTCCCGCTGAACTGGTCGACTACTACTACCGGTCCGTCGGTCGCAACGGCGTCATGCTGCTCAACCTCTCGCCCGACACCCGTGGTCTGATTCCCAACGATCAGCTCTCGTCACTGCGCAAGATGTCCCAGGTCATCAAAAACACCTTCGCGCACGATTTCGCCGCCGAGGCCAAGCTCGCTGCCGACACCTCCACTCCCGCGAACAGGCCTTCGCTCGCGCATGATGGAAATCTCGATACATGGTGGGAAGCGGCTCCCGGCCATACCACCGCCACCTTCACGCTGACTCTGCCCGCCACCATCACTTTCGACGTCGTTTCGTTGCAGGAAGCCGTCGACCACCGCAGCCAGCGCATTGAGTCCTTCGTCGTCGAGACGTGGAACGGCTCGACCTGGACGGCGCCGACCGCCGTCGAAGAGCAGACCACCGTCGGACACAAGCGCTTGGTGCGCCTCGCGGTGCCCGCCACAACGGACCAGGTGCGTATCCGCAT
>DAITQE010000289.1:0-1050 GCA_036833235.1 Opitutus sp. | reverse complement strand
CGCTGGCGGAAGTCGGTTTGTTCAAACAATCCCTCCCGAAAGAGCCCACGATTTCAGATCGCAGCCGCGACGGTCTGGTCACCCTCACGCATCCCCACCCTCTTCCAATCGTCTACACGCTCGACGGCACCGAGCCGACAACCAAGTCGCCCGTTTACCACTCGCCAATTCCACTCCCCAAGGGTGGCACCGTGAAAGCAGCCATCCTGACCGCCGAGGGGCGCCTCGGCTTGGTGGCGAGCAAGACCATCGTCGGTCTCGCGCCGACGGGCTGGAAAGTCGTCCGCGCCGGGAAGGCTGATGCCGCCTCGCCTGAATTCGCCGCCGCCAACGCGATCGACGCCGACGGCCGAACGTCCTGGCGGGAGCGCACGACGACCGGCGACGCGGTGCGTCCCAGTCTCACGATCGACATGGGCCGCGCGCGCCGGATCAGCGGTTTCGCGTATTTGCCGCGCCAGGACTGGGTTTTCATCGGCGTGGTCGACCGCTATAAATTCGAAACCAGCCTCGACGGCACCCACTGGAAGACGCAGGTCGCGTCGGGGGCGTTCGGCAACATTCGCAATAATCCCATGCTACAGGAAGTGACCTTCGCTCCCGTCGAAGCCCGGTTCTTCCGTTTCACCGCGCTGCACGATGTGGACGACAACGGCTGGGTCGGCGCCGCCGAGATCACCGTGCTGCCCGCGAAGTAATGTCGACCACCCGCCGAGAACCGCCACCCGCGATCGCGCCGAAGTCGATCTGGCCGCCGTCGGACGCGCGCCGGTGCAGGAATCCGCTGAGCGTGTGAACATGTCTTCGCGCCCAAACTTCATCGGACCGCAGATACCGGTCGAAACGTGCGCTGGCGAAATGACGGCGCTCGCCATCATGCACGAGACAGGCGTGTGGAACGCGGATTCCGGCATTTTTGGCCATGCGCCAGAATGCGAACTCGACCGCGCCACCACCTTCGTCGTTTCACACCCAAATCAACCAAGGCATGGGCACACAGAGTGCACAGAGCTCCGACACAGAGGAAGCAGGAGGCCACAAGGTGTTGGG
>DAITQE010000288.1:0-5485 GCA_036833235.1 Opitutus sp. | reverse complement strand
CCTACCGGAGGCGGACGAACGTTGCGCGGCAAGCGCGCCACCTACACCGATCCGATATACCCCGTCGCTTCGCGCAACACTCTCAAGAGGGGATTTACTTTGCGCCGCGCGTTCGCTCTCCTCACGGGCATGTCTGAAGTCGCCACGCCGCCCGCCACCATCCTAGTCATCGATGACGATGCCGAGATTCGGTATTCGCTTTCGCGCGTGCTTTCGTCGCGAGGCTACATCGTGACCGAGGCCCCGAGTGGAGAACAAGGGGTTGCGCTCGTGAAGAAGGGCCCCGCGCCCGATCTGGTTTTGCTCGATGTCCGCATGAGCGGCATTGGTGGTATCGAGGCGCTGCAGCTGATTCGAAGCGCGAATCCGCGCCAGCTTGTCATCCTCATGACGGCGTTCGGCACGGCGCAAACCGCGATCGAAGCGATGAAATACGGCGCGTTCGATTACGTGATGAAGCCCTTCGATCCGCAGAAGGTGCTCGCATTGACCGAGGCGGCGTTGAAAACGCGTGCCGATCTCCACGCGGTCAGCGACTACAAGCCGACCATTAACGCCGACGATTACCGCGAAGGTATTGTCGGAAGCTCCGCGGTGATGCAGGATGTATTCAAAGTTATTGGCCAGGTGACGGCGAGCGACGTCACGGTAATGATCACCGGCGAGAGCGGCACCGGCAAGGAGCTGGTCGCACGCTCGATCTGGAAGCACAGCCACCGTTCAGGCAAACCCTTCATCGCGGTCAACTGTGCGGCGATCCCCGACAATTTGATCGAAAGCGAATTATTTGGTCATGAGAAAGGCTCGTTTACGGGTGCAACCGGACAGCGGTTTGGGAAATTCGAATTGTGCGATCACGGCACCATTTTCCTCGACGAGATCGGCGACATGGCGCTGGCGACGCAGACAAAAATTCTTCGCGTTCTGCAGGCTGGCGAAATTCAACGGGTTGGCGGCACCGAGACGATCAAGGTCGACGTGCGCGTCATCGGCGCCACCAACAAAGATCTGGAGGAGATGGTGAAGGCGAAGACGTTTCGCGAAGATCTTTACTATCGGCTCAACGTGGTGCGGATCAAAATGCCGCCGTTGCGGGAGCGTGGTGAAGACATTCCACAGATCGTCGATTTTTGCCTCCAGAATCTGGTGAAGCAGCGGAAGGCGCGCGTATCGAAAGTCTCGCCGGAAGCCATGGCGGCGCTGACACGTCACACGTGGCCGGGCAATGTACGCGAGCTGGAAAACGTAATTTACCGCAGCGCAGTCATCGCGCAGGGCGATGCGATTCTAGAAAAAGATTTGCCTGCGGAGTTGCGGCAGGCGGTCCCGTCGATCCCGCCGACGGAGACTGAGGCCGCCGTGCCGGTGGCGCCGGAAGCACCTGCGCCAGTGCCTGTGGAACCGGCGGCGCCTGCGACGGTCCCGCCGCCGCTAACGATCCAGCAAGCACTCGATTTCATCTTTGCCGAACTTCGCACCGGCGACGAACCGATGTTGCCGCGACTTGAGCAGGAGTTTGTTCAGCGGGCCATGGCGGCTGAGCAGGGCGATCTTGGGAAGGTTGCGAAGCGACTCGGTTTGCCCAAAATCGCGCTCCAGAAAAAATTGAAGTGATGGCCCTTACGCGCGCCTCGCGAAAGCGCGCTTCGCGCCGGGCACGGCACAGTTTTGGAAGAGCAGCAAAAGCTCGGTCTTGTTAAGTCATCTTGTGGGCGGGGTGCCCTCCCCGGATGGGTCGCATTCGAATGGCCTCCGACGGGAGAGGGCACCTCGCCCACAAAATCAGCAGACTCCGAGGGGAATTCGGATACCCGACCGGTCCGATGCGCGCGGTTCAGCTATGGGGCAAAATCCCAATTGGGCCTCGATTGTCCAGAAAACTTGTCCCGTGGGTGCAGCTGCCGCAGTCCGAAATAACCGAGCTACACGAGATCGCAGGCTTCAGCTGGCATCCAATGCGCGTCTTTGCCGTCCCACTTCACGTTGCAGCCGATCGGATTTGTTTTCGGTTGGCGGATTGGACGGCCCGCGAGGTGATCTTCCAAGGCGTCGGCGAGATCGTTGCGCGTCATCTTCGACGTGTTGCGTGGGCTGTCGACCCCGCGTCCGGTGTAAACCAGCCGTCGTGCCGAGTCGAAAACGTAAAAATGAGGTGTGCGCAACGCGCCGTACATGCGCGCGACATCTTGCGATTCATCGCGCAGATACACCCATGGAAACCGGTGCTGCTTCATCCGCTCGATCATGTGCGGGAATGAATCCTCGGCGTAGGTGTTCTGACTGTTGGAGTTGATCCCCACGAACTTCACTCCCGACGGTCCAAACCGCATCGCAGTCTGGCGGGTGATCTCGTCTGATCCCGTGACGTAAGGGCAGTGATTGCAGGTAAAAAAGATCACGAGAACTTTGGCGTCCTTAAAATCGGCGAGGCTGTACGAGCGGCCGTCCGTGGCGGGCAGACTAAAATCGGGAGCCGAAGCTCCGAGTTCCAAGGTAAAGGTGTTTTGCGAAGGAAGACTCATGACGCAACGGTGATGGTCAGCGCGTTGACCGCAAGCCGGGCAGTGAAGGTTTTCTGCGGGATCGGGAGTTTGGCCGACGAGCAGAAGCTCCAACGAACAAAACCATTGGGCCACAGAGGACAGGGAGCTCGGACACAGAGTTCACAGAGCGAAATACCACGATGCACACCAGCTCTCGTCGTCAATCGGCATAAATCCGCATGAAAGACCTTATGGCCTCCTGCTTCCTCTGTGTCCGAGCTCTGTGCACTCTGTGGCCCATGCCTTGGTTGATTTGGTATGCTAATTATTCGGGTAGGCTCTTCATTCTACACTTGGGCGCCTGTCACTCGCCTTGGCGCCGGCAGGCCGGACTTCGAACTTACGACCTGTTCCGCCGTCATCTCCCTGCCTACCGATCGCTGAGGTCAGCGCGCGGTTTTCTGCGATTTCAGCCAACCGATTAGCAAATCCGTGTGAGCGCAGCCGTGCGCATCAAGAATCATGGTACGCGCCCGTTCCCAGAGCGGTGCGGTCTTCATTAACGCGAGGAGATCATGTCCGGACCACGTCAGCCGCTCGATGTTGGCGGTGGTTACACCGTTGCCATTTCGTACGACCGTGCCATGCGCGAATCCTGCCTCGATCAGCAGCATCAAGTGTGTCTGCACCATCATCCGATCGTAATTCGGGTACATGAAGGGATGCACTCCGGGTTGCTCCGCCTCCAGCAGGATCGCGCGAACGAGATTGAAATCGCGGCGAAGTGGAGCGGGCTCCAACACCTCATCGAGGATGTCTCGAATGGCCGTCGCACCCTTGATCGTGGATCGCACGGAGGCGATAGGGAAAGGAACGGCTCCGCTGGAAACGGGCGAAGTTATGGCCGCTGTTTCGGTAGACGAATGCGAAAAAGAAAAATGGGTGGGGTTCTCAGAAGGCATGCGCAATTGACCGGTGAGAGACCGCTGAGTTGCGCGCGATCTCTGATTAAATTTGGTTTGGGCACCTGAGACATGGCTGAAAGTGCTTCAGTCTGCGGAAATGAGCGTCCCCCTTGCGTGGAGTTGCTATGCGCATAAAATGGGGGAACCCCTATTAAAACGACCGCCCCGCTAATGACTGCCCGTGTCTATCACGACGCTATTTCCCAACGGGCGAGGGAAATCTGGCACGCCCGCCATCATCCAAGAAAGACAAGATCTGGAGATCTGGCTGGACGCTGAACGAGAACTGGTTGCCAGCGGAACCATTCCTTCGTCGCCACCGCCAACGCCCAAGCCAGCGAAAAAAAAGGCGAACGCGACCGATGATATTGATGAGTTCAAAGTGCTCGAGCGCCTAAATGACTTCGGTGAACACTCGGCGCGCAGCGCCACGTCTCTTGGCGTTACTCACTCGATGCCGTCCGGTCTGTCGTTCGACTAGATCTTGTTGCGTATAACCCCGCACGGTGGGGGCGCCACGCCCACATCTGCATCTGCAGGGCTGCAGTCCTCGAGGAGAAGCGATCGCGTTTCTAAGTCGTGACTAGATCGATAATCTCCGGCTGCACGAGCCGTTCGAAATCCTCGTAGGGCAGCTTGATGACCTCCGTGTGCGTGCCGGCGTTAAACGCGATATCGCGCTCATGCGTGAGGCTCGCAGTGACGTGCACAGGCATCCCGTAGAGATTTCCAAATGGCGGCATTGCGCCGAGCTCGCAGTCAGGGAAGAGGCCGCGAATCTCCGATTCGGTGGCCAGCTTCACGTCTTCTGTGCCGAGCATTTCGCGCAGCTCGTGGATCAACAATCTCCGGGTCGCCGGAAGCACGAGCATGGCCGGGGCGCCATCGACCTTTAGGATGACAGCCTTCGCAAAGTCGCGGCCCGAAACGTGAGCCAATTGAGCGACTTCGGACGCGGTGAATGCCGGCGAATGCCGGATGCTCCAATACTTGATGCCGTTCTCATCGAGAAACGCTTTGAGTCTTTCCGTTGCCATATACCCTCCTGGTTCGAATCTGAACGTTGACAGTGCCATGTCGCCTAGACGCGGGCGGCGATTAATCGATCAGCCCCGTTTGGTAGGCGACATGGCAATTTAAACGAAGCGGCTACAAAGTAAAATAGAACGGCGGATCAATCCGGCGGGCGCGCACCGCTTTTCGTTGTGATGACGCAATCCACTGCACCGATGGGGCTCATGAGTGCCTATATCCCGCCGCATCGTCGCACGCTGGGACGATTTCGTTTGGCCACAGAAGACGCAGAAGACGCAAACGTTCATCTCGCATACACCTGACCGTGTGCGGCACACGTCGCGGCATCGTCACGCACCAACCCGCGGCGATTTCCGGCGAGCAACGACCAGTCCGACCAGAGCCATTCCAAAAAGCGCGATCGTTCCGCCGTGATCGGGCACGCGGGATGACGTCTGAATGTTGAAAACCAATTGGGCGCCGGAAACGAGTGAACTGTCGCTCATATCCAGAGTAATACTGTGAGCATCGAATAGCGGAGTCAGGACGCTCCCGGTCCATCCGCCATTCGAGGCGGTTGAAATCCCGGTGATCGTGTCATCGAAGCCGCTGAACGTGTAGAGCCCTAAGCCTTGAAAGGACAACAAGCCCGACGACGAGGCTAACGTAAGCGTGCTCGCGCCAAAATCGAGGCCAAGAAATCCGTCTATCCCCAGGAACTCCACGCCTGAGCCAATTGTGGCCGACCCGGGGGAAAGCAAGGTGCCTGTTGCGTCAATGGTATCACCGATCAACGTAGCGCGCGAGGTCGTCGCAACGAACAGGGCGGCAATGAAGAGTAATGTGACGTGAAGTTTGAGTTTCATGGATACAGCGCGCGAAGGTGCGACCGGACAGGTGTCGTTCTCCGGTTCAACGTGTCGATCGAAGTCACCGCGCGCAAGCCCGCAAAGCCGGAGGGAAGTTGCCTGGGGATTTTGCCACAAAAAGTCTCCTGCATCCACTCGTTCATGCTCGCAGCCA
>DAITQE010000287.1:0-5486 GCA_036833235.1 Opitutus sp. | reverse complement strand
GACCCGGAGCGTGGGATCGGAGGTATCCGCGGCGACGAGCAACGTCGCGCCGGTAAATGGTACCACGGGAGTACGCCAGTCATCGAGCGTTAACCGGACAAGTGGAGCGACCGTCTTGTTGAAACGTACGGTCCGCTGATCCAGCTGTTGCCCTCGTGCCAGTTGAATGCCGTCAGCGACGAGTTCCCATTGTTTCCCATCGAGCGAAACTTCGACTCGGACGGCTTTGACGAAGTTTTGCGTCGGCGTTTCGAGCTCGATGCCTTCGAGCATTCCCGTGGCGCCAGTTTCAACGGTCAGTTGCGTCGCCAATTTTTGCAGCTCCACCTGAAATCGCCGCGGCGGGAGCCGCAGGGGAACAGGCGGACTCGGCGTTTCGGTGATATACGGAATCTCCTGCCCGGTCGGACTTATTACACGAAGATCAGCGAGTCCGGTGAGTGCATGTTCGAATGTTTCGTCGGGCAGGGAAAGTTTTGTCAGGCCCGGTGACTCGACGACCAGTTCCTGGCGATATTGCCATTCGGCGGGATTCATCGCCGCGTTCGCGATCGCTGCTCCGCTCAGCAGGATGAGCGCTGCGCGTGTCGTGACCAAAAGACGATTAGGCGGCTGGCGGGATGCTGCGGTCATTTCCGGGAACGAAGCGTTGATAGAGAAAAGATGCGACAATCGCAACCGCAGCCACCGCGACGAGCGCACCGACCCGATAGAGCTGCCCCAGCTGCGCAAGATCATGGAAAAATAGTTTGAGCAGCGTTATGCTCAGCAGGCCAATCGCCGCGTAGCGGGCGGCGCGAATCTGCCTCCAAATGCCGACGCTCAGAAGTGCGAGCGCAAAGAGCGCCCAACCGACTGTGTACGCCAGATCGCGCGCAAAATTGCCGGCGAATTGGAACGTTAATGTACTGCCCGTCGCGCTAAAATAGTCGGCGATCTCGATGTTCAACAGCAGGAATGTCAGAATCGTTCCAAGGGTGTTGAGCCACGCCGGTCCGTTGACGAGCAGCACCCGTCCATTGGGCGGCGCGAGCAGACGCGCACCAACAAAAAGACAGATAATCGTTACGCCGTACGCGTAGAAGAACCAGTTGAAGATCGGGGTCTCAGCGCGCACATGATACGAGAGCACCGCAGGGTTTAGCGCCAGGCGGCTAAACGCGACGACCAGCAGCACGAAGCCGGTGCCACGCAGTCCCGGGTGCGGCACGCGTTGAAACAGCCAGAGCAGCGCCGCGCCTTCCAGCGCCCAGCCGATCGTGATCCACTGCCGCTCGAACTGAATCGGAAACACGAGCGTAATAAAAAACAGTGCTGCGCCTCCGAACCACGCGAGCTGATTCAGCCGTTTGTCCTGCTCCGCGGTGTTGCTGCGAAGAACGGCGATGAGACTGACGAGCGGAGCAACCGCGAACAGCGCTGGCAGCACGCCGAGAAAATCATTCGGCCACGTGCGGTTCACCACATCGTACACGAGACGAAAGTGAACGATCCCACTTAGCGCCGCGACGGCCCACGGTCCCGTTGCGCTGGAAAACTTACGAGAGAACAGGAACGGATAAAGTGCGTAAATTGCGTAGAAGCCGATATACCAAAGCAGCGGTCCGGTTGCATTCGAAGGGGTGAACAGCCGGGCGTGCCAGGCGTATTCAACCGCGGCGGCGCCTGCGAGACCGCACGCCGGCAGCCATTCGACCGAAAGCAATCGGGTGAGTCCGAGGACAAGCGCCGTTAACAACAGCACCAGACCGAACAGCGGCGCGGGATTATGCAACGGCAGTCGCTGGCTCATCATGACCAACAGAACAAACGGCAACAATGCGGAGAACGCCGGAATTTGCGCGCGAGAACCGCCGAGGAATGCGCCCAGTTGATTCTCCTCGCCGTCCGCCGAAAGCTTGTCGCCAATGCGCTTTGCGAGAAAAAGTCCGGCGGCGAAGAAGAAAACCGCGAACCCGCCGATCACCAAGACCAACGACGTGGAGCTGACCGCCAGCGTGGTTGCTTTGAATATACACAGGCCCGCCGTCGCCAACGTCAGCACCAGCACAATTCCGAGTCCGGCGATCGACGCGCTGATCATCGCGATCGCGACCGCGACGAGATCGAGCACGAGCACCGCCGGCCAGAAGAGCAGCGAGATCGTTTCCAATTTTAGAATCGGTCCCAGCGTTAAGAGCAACGCGAGCGGTGGATAAAGCTGGCTCCACCACGTTGCTCCACCGCCGGGGCGAACGCGCTCCAGCACGACCGGAAACGCAGTGTGCAAAATCGCAAAACCGAGGTACGCCACGAGCGCCCAGGATAGCAACGCGTTGGTTAAATGGCTGCCGGTCCAAATCGCGAGGACTGCGAACGCGAGTCCACCCGCGAGCGCGTGCAGGAAATTCATCCCGTCTTCGCGCCACGAGAGCGTCAGGAGAAAAATGTCGGCGACCAAGATAAATGAAAACAGGAGGCCGGGTCGGGCTGCGATTGACGGATACGCCTGGAAAAAGAGCGCGAATCCGAACGCCACCAAACCGAGGGTTGCTGCCGACCAGCTCAGGTGAAGCGAGGAGCGCCGCCAGCGACGAGCGATCTCGGTCGCAATCAGGTAGAGCGCGGCCATTGCGAGGCAGATGGCGACGGCGATCGATGCCTTCTGGGCATTGAAAAATTTCGAAGCCCAGCCCAGCTGCATCAGCACCGTCCCAGCCGCCGAAAGCGGAATGAGGTGAGGCCACTCGCGATGTAGAGCCACCGCAATCAGACCGGCATCCAACAACGCGATGAAGCCAAACAAGCCGGCCGGATTATCCTGTCCGGTCGAGAGCAGAATCGGCGTCAAAAATCCGCCCAGCAGCCCAAGAATTGCGACAACTTGCGCGTTCATTCTGATCGCGAGCAAAAACGCCGCGACGGTGATCAACACCATCAACAGAAACGTCGGGAGTTGTCCGAAGAACGCGAAGTGATAGACCGCGTTGCATGCAAACGTCACCGCATAGAGACTGACGATGCCGGTCGCACAGAGAACCTGGGCGGTGATGTGGAGTTTTTTCGAACGTATCAGTAAACCCCCGACAATCAGTCCCGCGCTGAGAATGAAGCCGAGCGCGACGCGAATTTCTGGCGGGATCAGGTCGTGTTCGAAGGAATATTCGACGAAGTACGCTACTGCGAGAAAACCGGCGAGACCGCCCAACCAGGCAAACAGCTTCGCCCCCATGAATTGCTCCCAATCGATCGCGATCCGCCGCTCCGCCTGCTTCGACGATACCGCTATCCGCGCGAGCGGCGGAGGAACTGCGGGCGGTTGTGTCTGCGATTCCGGGATGGAGGAAGCTGCCACCGCTGACGGCGTCGTGGGAACGGCTTGGTTGATGGAAGGGGCAAGAGCGACCTGAGCGGGAGTAACCGACGCGACTAAAGGGGGAGCCAGCGGCGCGCTGGGTTGCGTCGCACTCCGTGGCTGGAGAGTCGCGGAGGCAGGTGTTGGGGGCGTGCTGGTCGCGCTTGCGGCCTGACTCGAGAATTTGTTCTGAAGCTGCGCGAGCCGTTCCTCGACCGAAGCGAGGCGGCCACGCAACCTATCATTCTGCTCCCGAAACGAGCGGATTTGGATGAATACCCAAATGGGCACTATCACCAACACCAGCAGCAGAAATATAATCAGCAGGACGACGGGGCCCATGGGTGAGGGGTGCGGAATGTTTATGTCGTTTGTTAGCAACTACGCAAGTCCAGCGTCGGCTCGATGGAATTCATGGGAGCGAGGACGTCTCCGTTCGCATTGTTTGGATGCGGCGACACCCGCGCTCCCAAGGTTAATGTGCGTCGGCCATGATCGTTTGTTTTGGAATGGTAAGTTGTAAGCCGCCGGCGCCGCCGGCTTGCTGGCGCGATTGAAGCGCGAGCAAGCTGGCGGCAGTTGTGTTCGGCATGGAGCATGCAATTTAGAGTGTAGAGGGCGTGGAACGGGTTGAAGGCGGAGAACGGCAGGGGCGAAAGCGCGAGTGAAGTTTGTCACCGAAACGTAACAACATTGGCGCCGCCGATCGGTTAGAATGTTGGGCGTGCCTACAGTTGCCGCACGCCCGATCCGCCCAATTCGCGAAAAAGACCTGCAGCGGTGGCGATTGATCGAGCGCTTTCAGTCGGCGCTGGCCACGGAGGCAGAACCGCGCGGGGGCCTGAACGGAACGTGGGGCGATCCTGAGCGGCAACTCAAGCTCGAGCAGTACCTGAGTCTGTTCTTGTTCGGGTTGTTCAACCCGGTGGTGGAGTCGATGCGTGGGCTGTGCGAGGCGAGTAAACTGGAGCGGGTGCAGCGCGAGGTGTGTGGCCGGCGGGTGAATCTGGGCAGTTTCAGCGAAGCGCAGGCGGTGGTGGATCCGGCGCTGCTGAAGGCGGTTTTGCAGCGGCTGGTCAGCGAAGCGGACACGCCCGAGTGGCCGCGGGCTGCACCGGGAAAGAGCGCATCATCGACAGCTCGGTATGGCAGGTGTTGCCGCGGATGGCTTGGGCGTTCTGGCGGCGGCAGGGCGGACTGGACAACGCGGTGCGGCTGCACGTGGCCCTCGACGTGGCGACCGGCCAGGTCAGCGACGCGAAATTGACCAGGGCCAAGCACTGTGAGCGCGCCCAGTGGCGCGAGTTCGCCCGGCCAGGCCTGTGTGAGATCGCCGACCGTTACTATAGTTACGATTACCAACAACTGGCCGACCTGCAGGCAGCGGGTAGTGATTTTGTGGCGCGCTTGCGCATCGACGCGCAATGGGTCGAGGAGAGCAGCGAAATCCTCACCGCAGCCGATCGGGCGGCCGGCGTGGCCTGGGCCAGCGTCGTGCGACTGGGCAAGGAGGGCAACGGGCCGCGTGGGCGTGTCATCGCCATCCTCGGCCAGGACGAAACGATTCTGGTGGCGACCACCCTGCCCGCCGCGGACTTCCCGCCAGAATTGATCGCTCACTTCTACAAACAGCGCTGGCAGGTGGAGCTGTTTTTCCGCTGGCTCAAATGCATCCTGGGCTGCCGGCACTGGCTGGCCGAGAGTGAAGCGGGCGTGGCCTTGCAGGTGTATCTGGCTCTGATCGCCGCGCAATTGCTGGTGCTGTATCGCGGCGAACGACCCAATCGCCGGCAGATGGAGGCCATCCAATTTTATCTGATGGGTTGGGCCACGCTGGACGAATTGCTGCGCAAATTGCGGTCGCAACCGTCCGCGAAACCCCCGGCCAAACCGCAAAAAAACTGAACGAACTTGCTCCGCCCCGGCGCGCCCAGCGCTCCGGCAGCGCTGCGCCTTGCCCGCCTGATACCTCAATTGCCCGCCTGCCGGCAATTGCCCTCCACCGTGCGGGAAGCCTGAACGTGAAAAGTCTCCGCCGCGCGCCTCAAGCAGCCACCACGCCGAACACAACTGGCCGCGAGCTTGCTTGCGCTTCAATCGCGCCAGCAAGCTGGCGGCCTAGTGCGTCCGTGAAACCATGAACTGAGAATGT
>DAITQE010000286.1:0-5491 GCA_036833235.1 Opitutus sp. | reverse complement strand
CCCCGGACCTACGCAACCAAGCCGAAGCAAGCCTGTGAGCTTCACATATTTTCTCACGGCGCTAAATTCATTTGGTCATTCGCGCGATTGTGGCTCAATGGCCCAACACATGTCTGACTCTGAAACATTAGCTCGCATCGAAGCCGCGAAGATCGCGGTGCAAAACCAAACCGCTCTGCTCCATCGCGAATTCGGTCGCACCAAAAGTGATTGGAAGACAGACGGCACACGCGTCACACCGGTCGATATTGCGATCTCGGAGGGGATTGTCGCGGAGCTGAAACAACAGTTTCCCGACGATGATTATTTTAGCGAAGAACTGACCCATGCCGATGCGCCGATCCCGCTGGTGGCGCGATTCGCCTGGATTCTGGATCCCATCGACGGAACAAACAACTACGCGATCGGTATTGCGCATTGCGCTATTTCACTCGGCTTGTTTGAGAACGGCCGGCCCATTTACGGCGTCGTCTATGACCTCGCGCGACGAACGCTCATTCACGGCGGGCCAGGTTACGGGCTTTTCGACGGCGAACGCCCGGCCCACGTGCTCACGCAGGCGCCGGATTCCCAGACGCTCGTCGGATTTCACAGTCCGTACGACAAAACGTTCGCTCGTGACGTCACCGTTTTGGTTGAGAATTTCAAGATTCGTGGGCTGGGCAGCAGTACACTACATTTGGCCTATGTTGCGGTCGGGATTCTTGGCGGAACCGTTGATCATAACGTGAGAATCTGGGATATCGCCGCCGCAACGCCGCTCTGTCTCGCGGGCGGCGGAAGCGTCGAGTTCTTGAACGGCGAGCAATTCCCCCTGCGTGAGTTTGATCTCAAAATGCCGCGGATATTTTATGTGGCTGGCAGCAAAACGATGTGCACGTGTTTGAAGAAGCTGCTGCGGGTGGAAACATAATGGTGCTGCAAATTGCCGACGTTAGGAGTCGCAATATAGGGAGCGCGGACACCCTCGTCCGCCTGATCCTGCTTCTAAGCGGACGAGGGCGTCTGCGCTCCCACCAGCAAACACGCCCTGCGCCTAGCTCAAACCTGATATGTCTGCAAAGGTACCGGATCCAGGACTCGCGCTTCGGGCAACTGAGTCGCGAGCGAGGCAGCGAACCACGCGCGGGCCGCGGGATCGCCATGCGTCAGCACAATGCTTCGCGCTGAGGTTTGCACGGCGAACTCGAGCAGCTCTTCCCGATCGGCATGCCCGCTGAGTTCGAAGCGCTCGATGTGCGCTTTCACTTTCGACTTCACGTTAGCGGCCTTGAAGAGGAACTCGTCGCCAGGCTTTGACGCGAGCAGCTGTCCACCGGGCGTATCCGGATCACAATAACCGACGAACCCGACGGTGTTGCGTGCATGGCCCAGGAGGCCGGAAGCCAGGGTGTAGCTAGGCGTGCGCTCGACCATCATTCCGGAGCTGACAATATACAGCGCCCGGTTCTGCGGATCTTCCCCCGCGGCCAGCTTGCGGGGCGTGGGCTTGATCTTGAGATCTTTGATGATGCCGCGATTGAACTGCAGCGATTTGGTTTTCCGTGTGATCTCGTCGAAATAATCCGCCAGATCCATGCCGAGGCCCGACGCGTAGATCGGGCACTCCACCAAGCGGCCGAATTTTCGTGCATCGTGAACGATCGAGAGAATTTCCTGCATGCGGCCCAACGCAAAGACCGGCAAAAGGAACGAACCGCCGCGCTGAATCGTGTCATTGATCGAGGCGATCAGACGGGAGACTTCGTGGACGCGCTCCTTGCCAGCGGGACGTTCGGTGATGCCGCGGGTTGTTTCCGTCACCAAAGTGTCGAAGTGCCCGGAGGGAAATTTTGCCCCGGCCAGCGTGCGCTGATTTTCGAACAGGACGTCCCCCGTGAAAAAAACGGCGCGGTGCTTATGACGAATCTCGACCGCCGCTGCGCCGGCCACGTGACCTGCGTGATGAAAGGTAATTTCGACCTCATCGTGCGCTCCCCGGAATTTTTTCACGTGACCCGTAGGCAATCCGGTCAGCCGGCTCCCGCAACGGTCGATGTCGTCGTGAGTGAACAACGGGTAGTCAGGAATGCGATCTTCCTCGCGCTGGCGCATCATCACGTTGGCGGAATTGTGCAGCATTCGCTCGATCAGCATTCGGCTGCCGACCGTCATGATCACCGGTGTATTCGGATGCTCCCGCATGACGACGGGGAGGCTGCCGATGTGATCGAGATGGCAGTGCGTAATAATAATCAGGTCCAGCGGCGCCCCGCGCAGAAGAGCGAAATCAGGCGTCGCGGCCCGCCCCACTTTTTTGGGGTTAAGTCCGCAATCAACGAGGATGCGTAATTCACCTAACTGGACAAAGAGCGAGTTGGCCCCAATGCCGCCGTCGCGGTTCAAATCAATAAGCTTCATGTAGCGATCTCACAGAGACCGAATGTTTTCGAGAGAACGAGGTTCTTTTTTTATGAGTCTCGCGGAATCACCATTTCGAAGGGTGGCAGCATGACATGGATCCGCTGGCCGTGTTCGTCCACGCCGTGGAAACAGCCGTGGGCAATCGCATCGCATCCCGTCACGTGATAGCTGTTGTACGAAAATTGTTCGCCGGCTGCGAGGCGCGGTGTCTCCCCCACAATCTTGTCACCTTCGATGACCAGCTGGCTCCCATCCGCGTGCGCGACAACCCATTTTCGTCCGAGCAGCGTCACGGTGCGATCGGAAGAATTTTCGATCGTGATGAAATAAACAAACGCGTGCGGTTTGTCCGCAGGCAGCGAAGGCCCGCCGTTGTGATAGGCGAGCTTGTCGAGTCGGGCCGTCAACCCGGGAACTTCGCTGGAACTGAGGGACACGCACGTAACAGACGCGGGAATCGCGGCGCGGCAAGCGACGAAATTCGCCGGATCGCCCGAAGATCACAATCGGCTTGCTGCGCGTTTCGCTCGGCTCACACACTGGCGCAGCCATGGCCAAACTCGCCCTTCTTTCTGTCAGCGATAAACGTGGCCTCGCGGATTTCGCGCAGGCCTTGGTCGCAACCTACGGCTTCACCCTGCTCTCCACGGGCGGGACCGCCAAGTTGCTGGCCGCAAAAGGCCTGCCGGTCACCGAGGTGAGCCAGCACACCGGCTTTCCTGAGATCATGGAAGGCCGCGTGAAAACGCTGCACCCGAAGATCCATGGCGGCCTGCTTTGCCGGCGGGACAAAGCCGAGCACCTCGCCCAGGCGGCGCGGAACGAGATTGCGTTAATCGATCTGGTCGTGGTGAACCTTTATCCTTTCGAGGAGACCGTTGCGAAGCCGCACGTCACCCTCGAAGAAGCGATTGAAAACATCGACATCGGCGGCCCATCGATGCTGCGCAGTGCGGCGAAGAATCATCAGGACGTCACGGTGGTGTGCGATCCAGCCGACTACGATTGCGTGCTCGAGGCATTTAAGGCCGAGGCGACGAATCCGGAAAAGTTGGCGGAACTGCGCCGCCGTCTGGCGTTGAAGGTTTTCCAGCGGACCGGCAGCTACGACACGGCGATAGCCCGTTATCTCGAGAGCCAGGCCACAGAGCCGGACGTGGAGGCGTTGAGCGGATTTCCGGCGAAGCTCGAACTCAGTTGGAAGAAAGCACAGTCGTTGCGGTATGGAGAAAACCCCCATCAGAAAGCAGCGCTCTACGGCACGTTCCATGAGCATTTTCAACAGCTGCAGGGCAAGGAGCTCAGCTATAACAATATTTTGGATATCACATCCGCCACGTACCTCATTGGGGAGTTCGAGCGACCGACGGTGGCGATTTTAAAACACACCAATCCCTGTGGTGTCGCGAGCGCTGAGTCGCTTGATGAAGCCTGGCAAAAAGCTTACGCGACAGACCGGCAGGCGCCGTTCGGCGGCATCATTGTCGTGAATCAGACGCTCGACGGTGGCCTCGCGAAGCAGATCGCGGAAATTTTCACCGAGGTGATCATCGCGCCGCGGTTCAGCGATGAGGCGCTGGCGATTTTGGGCAAAAAGAAAAATCTTCGCTTGATGATCGCGCGCGGCGGAATTGGGGCTGATGCGTTACAGGAGATTCGCTCGGTCGTTGGCGGCGTGTTGGTGCAGGACCGTGACCGCACGCTCGGCAACGTGAGTGAATTTAAAGTGGTCACCAAGCGTCAGCCCACACCAGAGGAATGGGCCGGAATGCTCTTCGGCTGGAAAGTGGGAAAGCACGTCAAGTCCAACTCGATCGTTTACTGCCGCGGCGAACAAACGCTTGGCGTTGGGGCAGGGCAGATGGCCCGCGTGGACAGCTCGCGCATCGCGGTCTGGAAGGCCGGCGAGGCGAAGCTCGATCTCAGAGGATCGGTCGTCGCGAGCGAAGCGCTCTTCCCTTTCGCGGACGGTCTCATCGCCGCGGCTGATGCGGGAGCGACCGCGGCGATTCAACCCGGCGGCTCGGTGCGTGACGCAGAAGTGATCGCTGCAGCGGACGACCGCGGAATGACGATGGTGTTTACGGGAATTCGCCACTTCAAACACTGAGGAACGCGAGTCTGCGCGCCGAACCGCGTTGGTTTGTAGCTCGGAAAATCGGCGACACGATCGCGGAAACCACGACATCGCCGGCGCGGGACTGAACTGTAGGTTGTGCGCTCGCCGCGCAACGGGCTCGCGACGCGGACGTAGCGCGGCGAGCGCGCAACCTACACCCGAATGCCCGAGTTCGCGTAAGATCGTCACGCTCGCAGCTGTTATCGATGAGGTTAGCGCTTTTCCGGTTGGCGGAGCCGGAGCTTTTGCCTCAGGGTTAACGGATGTTCGACCCTGTTGAGAAACTAAAGGAATTCATCCGACATAAAAGCGTCTCCGCCGATCCGGCTTTCAAGGACGGCATGCGTGGCGCGCAGGAGTTTGTTTCCTCATTGCTGAGTTCCCTCGGCTTCAAAGTGGAGGTCGCCAAGACGGACTTGCATCCGATCATATTTGCGCAGCGCGGCGGAGATGCCTCGTGGCCGCATGTCGTGATCTACGGCCACTATGATGTGCAGCCGGCCGATCCGTTGGATCTCTGGAAAACGCCGGCGTTCGAGCCGACGGTCATTGGAAACCGGATATACGGACGTGGCGCCGCGGACAACAAAGGACCGTTGATGGCGAACATCGCAGCGGTGGCGGAACTGCTGGAAGAGAACCCGAACGTTCCCTTGCGGATCACGTTTCTCATCGAAGGCGAGGAGGAGATGGGCAGCCCGAGTTTCCCGAAATTCCTCGAAGCGCACCGTGAGCAGTTCAAAGCAGCCGATTTTGTTTATCTGTCCGACACGGCGCTTCCCTCGCTCGATCAAGTCGTCATCACGTGCGGGTTGCGCGGGCTAACGCTGTTCGATCTTCAGGTAACCGGAGCGAAGGGCGACTTGCATTCCGGTATGCATGGCGGCGTGTTGCTCAATCCAATACAGGCGCTCGCCGAAATCATCGCTACCCTGCACACACCGGATGGACGCGTGAACGTTCCTGGAT
>DAITQE010000285.1:0-5491 GCA_036833235.1 Opitutus sp. | reverse complement strand
CGCTTGGGCCGCTTGTCCTTCGGCCCGATGCCATCGCGCCAGTCATAACTCGACGTGAAATTGCCGCCTGGCCAGCGCATGTTGGTGAGCTGCAGCTCGCGCGCGGCGTCGATCATGTCCTTGCGGAAACCGTGTTCGTCTGCGAGCGGAGACTTTGGGTCGTAGAGCGGACCGTAGAGCGTGTTGAAGTTCAGATCCGCACGGTGGAAGCCAATCGGCTCCATGAAGACGCCGTAGATGTGCGGGTCGATCTGGTCGATGACGTGGTCGACGTCGATCTTGATACTCGCGGTGCCGCCGAACGCACCGAGGGGCGCGAGAAACAGCAGGAAAGAAGCAAAGCGGAGCGGGTGATTTTTCATGGGGATAGAGGTGGAGTTTTACGGCGTGTAGGTGAAGGAGCGGCGAAATGGATCGGTGACTTTCAAGTGATACCAGCGCTCGCGGATCTCACCGTGGGGCACGTCCGGCGGGGCCGGGTAACGATTCGTCGGCGGCGAAGCCGCGAGCGTGCAGGAGACCGAACAGGACGAGGAGGCCGGGACGGATTTTCATATTTGGGGAGCAGCCGGCGTTAAGCGGGGCGATCGGTTGGTTGACGTTTGATGGGATCGGAGCGGAGTCACTTCGCCGCCAGTTCGTAGATGGACACGCTGAATCGCGGGAGCGTGAGCGAGGTTGGAACCGTCGCGAGTGGCGCGCTGGTGATCGTCGGATCCTTAGCGTCTTTGCGCGTTGACGCGAGGCGCCACAGCACGCCTTTGCCGGCAAGGTCCGCACCCTTGAACTCGACTTGGAGCATCTGTTCGACCTCGGTGGGATTCAGTACCGCGACCGTGAGCGTGCGGTGGTCTTTCGTCCACGCGGCGACGACATCGAGCGGGAAAGTGGGACTGCCGGCGTTGACGACGGGCTGCTCGCCGCCGGGGGGCTCGGTGGGCTTCGGCTGTGGCGAGTTGCCGGAGACTTCGACTGGAATCGAGCCAAAGTGATCGCGGTAGATTTTGAAGACGAGGCCGTTCTCGTTGAGCGAAGGCTGGGCCGTGTCGCGGCTAAGCAGCGAAGTCGCAAAAGTGTGCGCCGCCATTTGATAGAGGTCGGAGTGACGGAACAGCTCCTGGAAAATCCAAGCGTAGGCCGGGTAACTCTCATACTTGCCGCCCCGGTAGCCCCACTCGTCGAGGTTGATGGGTTTGGGATGCGCGACGAGTTGAGGCAGGCGTTTCGCGTATTCCTCGTATTCCTCGTATTTGATGCGGACATGGTTTGCGCCGCGTCGCATCCAGTCGGTGACGGGTTCGTTCGGGTCGTTCGGCACCTGGCCGTTGGTGGCGAGGCTGAAGTGCGTGCCGCCGTAGTTGTAGAAGTGCTCGCTGATGAGATCAAGATTGTCGAAACAGTTGACGAGCAGGGCGCCGGTCCAGTCGGCGGGCGACAGATAATCCGGCACGACGTCCTTACCGAGCAAGAGCGCCTGCTTGGCGCCGGTCATCGTGTCCGGCATGGCGCCGCAGCCGATCAGCACAATCGAGGGATCGACGCGCTTCATTGCCTTGGCGAATTGATTGTGCTTAAAAAGAAACTGCTTCAAGGGCATGTAACCGAACTGGTAGTTGCCCCACATTTCGTTGCCGATGCCCCAGAACTTGACGTGGTAGGGATCCGGGTGGCCGTTGGCGGCGCGCAGTTTGCCCATGGGCGTCTTGACGGAACCGTTGGTGTATTCGACCAATTGTGACGCGGACCATTCGTCGCCCAAGCCGGCGTTGACGGTGATGTAAGGTTCGACGTCAAGCAGGCCGCACATCGTCAGGAATTCGTCCGTGCCGACATCATTCGAGTTAACGGTGCCCCAGACCGGATCCTTGACCGGCGGTCGCCGGTCGGGATCGCCGATACCATCGCGCCACTCATAAGCGGAGACGAAATTGCCGCCCGGGAACCGGTAGACGCCGGAGCGAAGGCTTTTCAGCACGGCGATCGGAGCGGGCCGCCAGCCCTGCACGTTTTCGGCTGGCATCAGGGAAACGGCACCGATGTGGAACGAGCCCGTGCCGGTCGCGCTGATTTCGAGGTCGGCGTCGCCGGAGTTCTGCGCTTGGAATGAGAAACTGAACTTCTTGAAGTCCCGGCCCAGTTTACCCAGGGCTACGGTCTGCCGGGTTTCGCCGGCTTGCGTCTGCCAGACCAGACTAACGGAAACCTTCGCAGTGGAATCTCCGGCGAGTTGGACGCGTCCGTGGTAGGTCGTTCCCTTGGCCAGTGTGACTCCGGTCTGGCGAATGCCGCGAGGATTGGCGCCGGCAAGCGTCACAAGAGGCGTGTGATCGCCCGCGAATGGATGCGTCGTATCCATCGTGACCGAATCCTCGGCGCCGATCGGGTTCCACCGGCCGGGACCGGAATCACCGCGACCGAAAAAGCGGGCGCGCGGATCGGGTTTGGCTTCCTTCGGCGGCTTCGGCCCGACGGGATAGTAGAACTTGCGATCCTCGAGCATCTCGCTCCAGAGACTGTTGTAGACCAAGTTACCCGCATGCTCGAGGAATTGCCCGTAAACATACGGAGAAATGGGCGCGCTGGTCTTGGCGGCGTCGATCTTTGCGACAACGCGCTGGCGCGCCGGCGGCGGCTGGGCACCCGCGACGAGAGCGGTCGCGATTATCAGGATGGGGTAGGCAGTTTTCATGGGTCCTGTTGTCGGGTAAAATTCAGAGTCGGCGGCGGTGAGGCTTCGATGGCTGCAGAGCCGGTGGGTTTGCGACGCGAGACGCTCAGTTGAGCTTGGTTTCCTTCCAGACAAGCACCGTGCCGTCCTTGCGGTCCGGACGCGTGCCCGGCCAGTCGGCGGAATACGGTTCGCCGGTGGCCGGATCGAGTCCGACACAGCGGTGGGTTTTGAGCGACAGGAGCATGCACTGGCGGCCGCGCAGCATGTCCTGCCACATGAAAACGCTGTCGGTGGATTCCTTTTTCAGCACACGGACGTCGCCCGAGAGGCCTTCGCCCACCACGGTGATGAAGCCGCTGCCGTCCATCGCCTCCAGGGCGACGCGGCCCTGGCCGCGATCGAGCACGCGGAAGCGTGCCTCCGGACTGGCGGCCTCCTTGGAACCGGGCCGAGCCCAATGCAACAGCCCGAGGGGGTGAATCCACGCGACGCCACCATCGGCGAGGTTCGTTAGCGTGATGACCTTGCCGAGCGGCACGTCGCGCGACCGATCGGCCATCGGCTCGTCCACGCAAAAACCGGCGAAGTCGGCGTAGCCGCCGTCGCGGCCCGCGGTGTTGAAAGCAAAGAGCGAGTAGCGCGTGCCCTGAAACGTCTTCAACTGATACGGCAGGCGGATTTCGCCGCCGATATCGGTAAAGGTCGCGCCGTCGGTACTGTAGCTGAGTTGGGCGACACTGTTGTCGTAGTCGCCGCTGGCCCGGAGAAAGATGTGTGGCGAGGACAAGGCCTGTTCGATCGTTTTGTTCGTGAGCTGATCATACCAGCGGAGAACGAACTCGGAATCGGTGCGAACGATGCCGAGCGTAGCAAAAGGCATGTTGAGCAAACCGAGCCCGGCGGTGTCGCCCGGTTGGAGGCCCGCGGCGTGGAGCTCGGCGGTGGCCGAGGACACTGGGCCGATGACGCGTTGCGTGAGCGTATTCCGGGCCCAGAGAAATTGGCTCGCGGGGAGCGTGTGCAGACGCAGCACGCCGGGCTTTTCGCTGAGCGACCACTTGGCGTCGTCCGGCGCGTGATTCCATTGCCAGATCGGGTGAAGCTTTGGACCGGAGAAATCGTCGCTACGCTCGTAGGGCGCCGTCGGCGCAACGCGAGCACGGACGGCGGGCTTGGTCCAGGTGCGAGGCGAGCGGCCGAGATTTCCCGGCAGGCCGAAATACGGCCAGCCCTTGTGCCAGGTTACAGGCGAGAGAAATGTGGTCCGCCCGACGGAATTGAAATCCATCATCGAATAGCCCCACCAATCGCCATTGGGCAAATCGACGATTCCACCTTGGTGAAGCGTCGTGGCGCCGAATTCGTTGGCCCCGGGCTTGAAGACGTTGAACTTCGTGCCGGGCTCGGGAACGCCGCGGCCGAGGCCGACATTCCCCACCCACCAACTGCGCGGCGTGCCCATGCTTTCGCGATTGCTGATAACGACAGTCTCGTAAGGACCCTCGGGGCGGTCGGCGCGCGCGCACTGCATCCGCCCGACGGGCGCATAGTTGGCGCTGATGATGTAATACTTCCCTTCGATCTTGTAGAAATGATGACCCTCGCCCATGCCGGCGCCGGCGGGAATCAGCACGCGCTTCGTTTCCGGGATGATGTCGCTCAGGTCGGGCTTGAGCTGTGCGAACATCACCTCGTTGTAGTTCCACACGACGTAGATCTTTCCGTCGTCATCGAACAGCACGGACAAGTCGTGCAACGAGCTGCCGAACTCCGAATGTTTCCACGGACCCGCCGGATTGGTGGCGGTGAAGACTTGGGTCTTGCGGTGATTGACGTTGGAGAAGAGGTAAAACGTGCCGTCGTGATAGCGGATGCAAGGCGCCCAGATGCCTTGTCCGTAAATCTCCTTCCCACCCTCCAGTCGGTATTCCGGTCCGTAGTCGAGCCGCTCGGTGGCATAGCTGATCCATTTCCAGTTCACCAAGTCCTTCGAGTGCAGGACGACGAGGCCAGGCATCGCGTGCATCGTAGTGCCGGCGAGGTAAAAATCGTCGCCGACGCGAATGATGTCCGGATCGGAAAATTCGTCGTAGAAAAGCGGATTGGTGTAAGTGCCGTTGCCGTTGTCAGCGGTCCATGAAACCGGGCGGTCGGGCGACGACGCAGCCGGCTCCGACGCGTGCCCGCATGGGAGTGCTGCGAGCACTGCTAGTGCGACGATCACGGCGGTGAGGAGCGCAGAGCGAGAATGAATTCGGTCGTGCATGGGGATAACATGACGAGGGTGTTGCGGCGGTGTCGTGGCAGTGTCGTTGGCAGGCGGGCGGCGAAGAGGTCGTCGAGACACGGCGGCCTCCCGCCGGGTTATTTCTTCGCGGGGAACCGCAGCAGCGTGACGGAAAACGGCGGGAAGGTGCGCGTGAACGAAATCGCGGTATTTGTGAGCGGCTCCTCTTTTGGCGCGACGTTCGCCGGCTGGGCGATCGAGTTTACCGCTGCGGGTTCGCCGGAAAGGACGATGGCTTTACCGGCGCCGATCTGGTGGGCGTCCTCGACGTGGATTTCAGTTTCGAGCGGTTTGTCCGCGGTGTTGACAAGCTTCACGATGAGCTCGCCGCTGGCGTTGATATAGGAAGCAGAAGCAAACGCCGCCGCGGTCGGCCGATTCGGTTCGTCGGTCGCCTCCATGACGAGTTTGCCATCGACGTAGCCGCGCGCGGTGTGGCCGTTGACCTCGAGTTTCAGATCATACCAGCGGCTGGTCTCGACGCTGAATGCGGTGCTCGGACCGTAGGCTTCGCGACCGCCGTCTTCCGAGGC
>DAITQE010000284.1:0-5498 GCA_036833235.1 Opitutus sp. | reverse complement strand
TCCGTCGACCATGCGGGCGGGACGCCCGCGCTCCCAACGGACCACTCGCTCACGCTCGTAGCTACAAAAAGTCGCCGATTCGGCACTGGAAATCTGCGTGAATCCGACAAACATGCAGACGGCCATGAGCACCTCCACCACGGGAAAAAGCGAAAACGTCAGCGCCCCACTCGACAACGAGTCGCTCGTTCGCTTGCTCCGCGAAGAATTGATCAAGACGCAACTCATCGTGCTCGATCTCAACGACCGTGTGCTCGAGAAGGAAACCGACAAGGCCGACGCGGTCGCCATCCTTGCGCAGGTCGAACTCGTGCTGGAGCAGAAGATCAACTACATCAGCGAACTCGACAAAGCACTGAACAGCCAGATTGCCGAGCTGCGTCAGAAGCTGCACTCCAGCGAAAATGAACGTCAGGCTCGGGACAGCATTATTCAGGATCTCGCGAACCGGCTTGAAACGGCAAATCAGGAAGTCTCCCGGATGCACGGCGTGGCGGGTGATTTCGCCCGCGATCTCGCTCACACTCGCGAAGCGCTGGCGGGCGAATCGGCAAAGCATCAACAAACTCGCGCGGAGCTCGCCGCAACGTCTTCCCAGCTCGAGGCGAAAACCAATGCGCTCGCCGCCACCGAAGCGGATCTTGCTGCGACGCGCGCAGAGCTCGAAAACACAAAAGGCCAGCTCGCTGCCACCGAAGCATCGCTGGCAAACGAACGGCGTCGCCTTGCCAAGATTTTTGCTTCTGCTCTGTGGCGACTCGGCCGCCCGTGGCGCGCGCTGTTCGGCCCGAAGGTATGAGCACGCCTCTCGACATTCGCCACGGGCTCGAAACGCCGCATCCGTTTCGTCCGGCCCAAGGTTACTTTCGTCTCGAAGGCTGGGCTCTCGTTCCCGGAGCCAAAGCGCCGACCCGCACGCGTCTGCGCGTCGGCGAAACGGTGTTTGCTCCGGAAACGACGTTTGACCGACCGGACGTTGCCGCGGAATTTGCCGACGATCCGCACGCGCTGCACAGCGGCTTTCGTTTTCTCTGCTATCTGCCCTTTGGTCTTCATCTGGGCGCGCTCGAGGTATCCATCGACGATCTTACTTGGGAAAACGTACGGGTGCTCTCGATACCCGTGAGTTCGCACCCGCTGCTCGGTGCGTTTGAAAAACCTCCGCCGGGAAGCTTCATCGATCACGCCTTGCGCGTGGAAGGCTGGTGTTTTCACCCGGAGTTCGAGCTGGAGTCTGTCGCCTTACGCTTTGGCAACCTCCAAGCCGCGTGCGATCACGGGCTGGAACGACTGGATGTCGCGGGGTTGTTTCCCCAGCACGAGGCGGCGAAACACGCGGGGTTCATCACATCGGAAAACCTTCCTCGCGGCTCCGGCAAACTCCGGCTACATGTGGAAACCCGCTGTGGGCGTACTTATTTCTTGGATTCTGACCTCCAGGGAGATATTCGCATCGGCACGGACGCGACCCGTTCGCCGCTCAGCGCGGTGCGAACGCCGCTAACCGTCCCTCCTGCAGCGCACGAGCGCGTGTCCTCTGACGCGGTGGAACGAATGCTGCCGCCGCCCGGGCCGCGCAACATTCTGTTCGCGCTTTATGGCGATTTCACCTGCAACAGCGCACTTCACGTCGCGGCGCTGGCGAACGAGCTGATCGATCGTGGCTACGATTGCGTTGTTGCCGGCCCTTCGCACAAAGAGACGATCGTGGCTCTGCCGCGCGCGCGCTTCATGGCGCTCGAGTTCGATGAACTCGGGGACCTGCCCGACTATTTCGTCGATCACCGCGGACCGAGTCTCATCCATGTCTGGACGCCGCGAGAGGTTGTTCGCAGATTTACCGAACGCGTTCGGGCGCTCTACGCCGTGCCGGTGTTTGTTCATTTGGAAGACAGCGAGCGAGCAATTCTGGAAAGTCGCGTTGGTCGCAGCACGGCGGAGCTGCTCCAGTTGCCCGAATCGGAACTCGATGGGTTGGTGCCCAACGATCTCTCTCATCCGCGACACGCGCAGGAATTCCTGCACAGCGCCGCGGGAGTGACGACCATCGTCGAAAAGCTGTCGGAAGACGTGCCGCCCTCGGTGCCGACGATGACGTTCTGGCCCGCGGCCGACCCAAACCTTTACTGCGCAAAGGAAGCGAACCGGGCGCTGCGGACAGCGCTCGGTATCCGGCTCGAGGACACGGTGCTGGTCTATCACGGCAATGTTCATCCGGCCAACGTGGCTGAAGTCGGCAGCCTCTATCAGGCGGTTACGCTGCTCAATCAGCGCGGCCATCGCACCTTCCTGATTCGCGCGGGTCGGGATGACGGCGATTTGATGGCGGAGGAGAATGCGCGCATTGGATCGCACTTGCTGCATCTCGGCTACACGGCACCGCGTTTCCTCCCAGACGTAATGCGGCTGGCGGATTATTTTGTGCAACCGGGCGTGCCCGGAGCATTCAACGACTATCGCTTCCCCTCGAAGCTCCCCGAATTTTTCGCCATCGGCCGGCCCGTCATTTTGCCGCGGTCAAATCTGGGCGCAGCGGTGAAGCACGGCGAAGACGCCTATGTTCTTCCGCGCGCCGATGCCGAATCGATTGCGGCTGCCGTGCTCGAGCTCAATGCTGATCCCGCGCTCGTCGCGCAACTGACGCAAGGAGCGCTCGCCTTCGCAGAGCAGCATTTCTCCTGGAAACGCTGTGCCGAGCGCCTCCTCGAATTTTATCTCGCCCACTCCGCACTCGCCCGCGCGGAGACACCGGCGTAGCCAATTCAGAGCTTTAACGGTAGGGCCCGACCTCCGGGCGCGCCGCTTCGGCGTCGTCGTACGAACTGCGCAGGAAATGGATTTCATCGGTAGGCCGCGAACTGGTGAAAGAACGTTGGGTAAACTCAGCAAGGCGCAAAAGATACGGGATGCGAGGCGCCGGACGCCCGTCGCTCGGTCACATGCGTGCCTTTCGTTTTGATGGCGCAATTCATTACGTGGTAGGCCGCGAGCTTGCTCGCGCTTCAATCGCGCCAGCAAGCTGGCGGCCTACAAGGTACGATTCCAAAACAAAAGACTTTGAAGGGTACCCCGCCCGAAGAAACGGAACCGCGTATGCTATCCGGAAGAATGGTAGGGCGGCTCTCCGAGCGGCCCTCTGGTCTGCATTTACCGGATACGCAGATATTCCAGGAGAGCCCAGTCGAAGGCGGAGTTGTTGCGCGGACCCGGCAATGAGCTGATGACGAGCGTCCCTTGCGCGTGCTCCCTCAGCGGAATTTTCACGTGGTGCGGCGTACGGTCGCCGTCTGGCAACATGCGCGTCTTGAACAAAGACACGAGCTTTCCCGAGGGTTCACGGACCTCCACGAGCAGATCGACACCGTCGAATTCCTTGTGCTCGTAAACGGCCGGCGCCATCCGGTAGCCAAGTTCCACCTGCTTCGCTCCAGGTGGAATTGGAAAGTTCAGTTCCGTCGGACTGTGGATGAGCAATTGTTTCTTTCCGTCCAAACCATAGAATTTCACTCCGTACGGAAGCGAACCTGACTGGGGAACGGGATTCAGGTTTGTCATGGCGTCACCGTCTGGCGTACCGGCGAGCGCGATCGGCGGCGTCAATTCCGCGGCGTTTCTATCGGTGTAAAGCGCAACGCCCTCGAATTGATCTCGCTTCAGGATCGCTCGCATTTCGCGATATCGGGAACGCGCGGCATAGACGACCGCTTCGTTTGCCCATGTGAGGAGCGGGACGGGCTCCAGGTCGAAATCCTCGATTCGCTCGATTACCCAGTCCGGATGAAAACGTGATTCACCGCTGAAGATCACGAGGGGAACGCTTTCATCGCTCAAGCGGGCGATGCTGCCCCGCACGGCTGCGGGGTGAAGAAACATGTCGCTGTCGGGGATCGTCAGCATGCGTCGCTCCGACCAGAACGCCGTCTCCGCGCTCCAGAATGGCGAATGCATCACGACGACTTCGCCAGGTTGAGTCAGATGTTGGATCGCGTCGGTAAGACCGGTTGAACCGGGATTCGACGCCACTTGGACGTGAAAGTAATTTCCGCGGTAAGCGACAAACTGCCCGGCACACGTCGCGCCAACCAAAAGCACCGCGACCCACCGGCGAGAACGGAGAATCCCTCCAGTGTCCCAAAGCCCACCGGCTACGCTACCCACCGCAATGCACGCCGCCACGGCAGTCGCACAGAAATAGTAATTATGGTGCCAATACAGATCGATGAAAACGAACTGGCCCAGCAGGAAAGTCATTATGCCAATCGTGAACACGATCCGGCTTTTGACCGGCGCCCACCCAAGCGCGATCGCGCCGGCTGCAAACGCCCACCACGGCATCACGCCAGATGTCCAGTGCGACCACAGTCCTTTCCAGACGGCAGGATCCGCGCGCTGCGCCCACGTGCCGAAATTGAATGCGATGAGTTTATCTGACGTTAGAAACGCTCCGATCGGATTCATTTCCTTGATCCGATCCGTGATCCACACCCAGCCGAAACCCACGATCAGGAGCGGCAGTCCGATTAGCACGACATCATCCGCCACCACGCGAAACGTCCTCCATCCTTCGCGCCTCGCCCGCCAGAGATCGCCGACGAGCCAGGCGGCCCAGGGAAGGCACGCGATGGCCCACGTGGTCGATTTCACCAGCACCGCGACGATCCCGAGGATCAGCGTCGCAACCAACTGCCAGGTTTGCCGGTTGATCCTGAATTTCGTCAGCATCGCGAAAAACCAGACGGTTGCGCCCAAGGCCGTCGTTTCGATCAAGACTGCGCGCGAATACAGCAGATAAACGGGCGCAAATAATACGGGCAATACGCCGAGCACGGCTGCCATGAGCGACAGCCCGGTCGCGCGCAGCAGCAGCACGAGTCCCGGAAGCATGAGATAAAAGGCGAGCAAACTCACCCACCGGCCCGCCTCGACTTCGCTTAGACCGAATGCAGTCGATATTTTAGCCGAGACATATTGATACGCCGGGAATTCGAATGGAATCGACCACGGTTTCCCTAAAACCGGCGTGGAATAATCCATGCGGAATCCCTCCTGTTTCATCGCCTGAATGGTAACGGCGGTCTGGGCCTGACGAAACCGATGGCCTGACATTCCGGGCATGTGCCACGCGCGCGTCGCCCACCACGCGTGCCAGAGACCAGCGGCGAGAAGCACGATCAAGGCAAGGTAGGTCTGCGGACGAAATCGCGAGGTGAACAGCGGCATGCGGAAGCGGGGATACGATCAAGCCGCCGAATAATGAATTTCCAATTTTGCCGTCGCCATTCAAGCGAAAGCCAGAGCACGAATGCCATGAACGCGAATTGTTTTCGGCCGCGATGCACCGCTGCCTAAGCCATACCGATGCAGTTGAACCACGAATGGAGACGGATGAACACGAGTAAAAATCCCCGGAACAAACTCCGGAGCATTGCAGAAACCGATGTTTGGGTCCGGGGAGCGCACGCGTCCCGCGTGCTGCTCTCGGCGTCCCGCCGAGAGCG
>DAITQE010000283.1:0-5498 GCA_036833235.1 Opitutus sp. | reverse complement strand
ACCCTGCTGTGCGGGATCCAGCAGCCAGCGGTGTTCAGGAGAAAACGTGAAGCCGCGATACGGCCGGCGCGGCAGATGCCGGACCACCCAAAGATAATACATTCCGTAACCCGGGGCGGAGACCTGCGCGTGGTCCAAGCCGCCGGGAATCAGCATCGTGTCGGCGTCACGCACCTTGAATACGGCATCGCCCAGCTCCGCGTGGCCATAACCCTGCGGTCGCGTGAAGCGATAATGATAAATCTCCGGCTGCGGATGATGGTGACCGGGATAACTCGACCAGCGCCCGGGAAAATTCACGACCTCGCCCAGCACCAGATTCGAGTCCTTCCGCGTCGAGTAATCGAAGATCGTGCGCACCAGCCGACGACACGCGCCCTGCGCCAATCCCGCACCGCGATCGTCCGTGGCGATGTCCCCTGGCGAGTACACCCGGGCCAGGAGAGAACGTGGATTGTCGGTGCGCACGACCGCAAACTCCGACGCGCCGCGCACGCTCTCGATTGAAACCGCCGTGCCGGCACCGCAATGGAACGTCCATGGCGCTTCGTCGAATAGCGACGCACGCTGCGCCTCGACGACTTCGCCGCCAATTCGGACGCAGACCTGTCCACTCATCAACACGAACGCCGTTTCGTGGTGAGTCACCTCCCGATGACTCTGTCCGCGCGCGAGCCGCAGCAGGCCGAACTCCATGCCCATGCCGTCCGAACGGCCATCGAGCGAAGCTGACCGCACGATTGGCACGTAACGCGCGCGCGGTCGTCGCTTGGGCAACGCCACAAGTCCCTGCTCAACCTGCGCGGCGGCAGTGCGCGGTGCTCTGGCGGTTCGCGGTGGCACTGGTATCGTTGGGTTCACACTTTCTCGGTCCTGCCGGTATGGAGCGACTTCGTGGCCGCCACCGCGATCTTCTGGGCCGCGATGCCATCTTCGCAGGTAACGGGCGCCGGCCGGCCGAGCCGCAGGTTGTCGACGAAATTCTGGAGTTGGGCGAGGTACGCCTGGTCGAAGCGCTCCAGAAATCCCGGCACCGTGTCATGCGTGATCGAGCCTTCCGTCATCACCAATACCGCTGTCTCCCGATCGTAGCCGATCTGGAGGGTGCCTTCAGTTCCCACGATCTCCGTGTTGATCGCGTACCCGTAGATCCCGTTGCGACTCAGGCTGACCGCGCCAATGCCGCCGTCAGCGTAGGTCAGCGTCGTGAACGCATTGTCGACATCGCCCACTCGCGCGATCCGCGGGTCGGCCACCGCCGCACCCGTGCTGTGCACGGTTTTCACCTCGCCCATGAACCAGCGCGCGAGATCGAAATCGTGGATACCCATGTCGATGAACAATCCACCGCTGTTGACCGGCCTCAGATAATCCAGCGGCGGCGGAAATTGGTCGCGCGAACTCGACTTGAAGACGATCGGACGGCCGATCACTCCGTCCTCGATCTTGCGCTTGGCCGTCGCGTACGCGCGATCGAAGCGGCGCATGAAGCCCAATTGAAAAAACACACCGTTGCGAGTTACCGCTGCGTGCATTGCCCGGCCTTCCGCCAGGTCAAGGGAGAGCGGCTTCTCGCAAAAGATCGCCTTCTTCGCCTTGGCCGCGGCAATCACGACCTCGGCGTGGAGCTTGGTCGGCGTCATCACGACCACGGCGTCGAGCGCTGGATCAGACAGGAGTTCGCGGTGATCACCGTAAAGCCGTGCGCCTGTTTCTCCGGCGATCTGCTTCGCCACCGCCGGACGCGCATCGGTGACCGAATGCAGCCGTGCGCCCGGCAGTCGCGTGGCAAAATGACGGGCGTACAAACTGCCGAGACGGCCGAGTCCGACGACGCCGATGTTGAGCGGTGAATTCATGACGAGGGGTTGGCGCGAGGCCTCTTCGCCTCGGTCCCGCCACGCTCAACCCGTCGTGCGTTCCGCGCGAGGCGTCCGCCATCTAACAGTTCATGAATCGCTCTCGGGAAATGCTCCGTAAGATCCGGAGAGAGCGGACGGTCCACCTCTGTGCGGACCCAAAGAAGACACGGACGACACGGAGGTCGTCCCTCCATTTCATTCAAGCACGGGCGCGCCTCACATCATCCGCAGCACTGAGCACGCAAAATCCAAAAATGGTCCGGGGAGCGCACGCGTCTCGCGTGCTGCTCTCGGCGTCTCGTCGAGAGCGGTTCGGATGGTTCGGGCGGGATGCCCGAACCAGCACGCGAGACGCGTGCGCTCCCCGGAACTTTCATCTCTCACGAGCAGGCGGCGTCGAGGCAAGACCCGCGTAATGTTCAATATCAAACTCCGTCTGCGCCACTGCCCACGGCACGCCCGCTGCGCGCAATCCACTGCGCCAGGCAAAGGCTGAGGCGAGTTGCGCATCAAGACCATCAACCCAGGTGAAGACATCTCCGTTTTCCTGGCGCAAACGCCGGAAATCCGGCGGAATTGGCGCAATGCTGGTGAACTCGTGGAGCGCATTCACGCAGCGCACGTGCTCCCGCGCTAGTTTTGGGCTGCAGACGAAGCGATGCGGTTCCGTGAGTCTCGCGAGCACGTCGTGCAACATCCGTTCCCGTGTCACGGCTTCTATCGATGCATCGAGCCGCCACCGGCCATTCACGCCGTCGATCGCGGCGTGGCTGTCCTGCTTCCATTCCGCCCGGCCGCGATCGCCTTCAATCATCAACACGGGGTGGGCAATTTCGCGCGAGCTGTGAGTGCCGTAGAAGTTCAACACGCAACCGCGCTCCGTGAGCATCGAAACTACTGCCGTATCAAAGGACTCGATATCCTGGGCGCGATAGAGTTCCGCGGTCATTTTCCGGACTCTCGCAACGCCATCGCGCGACTCGCCGGCGAAGTAGAGCAGGAGCAAAAAAAAGTGCGCCATCGCATTGGCCACGGGCGAGTCCAACACCCAGGTGTCGTGGAGGCGCAACCGCCCGGCCCAATTGTTGCGGCGGTAGTACGCATGACTGCGCGGCCATGCCGCACATACCGACATTCGTCGTAACGCTCCGATGTCGCCGGCGACGAGTCGCTCCTTCAACGCGCGCACCTCGGTGGCATGCAGATATTGAAAACCAACCGCCGCCACACAGCCCGCGGTTTCGGCGGCACGCTGTACGGCATCTACATCGCCCACCGTGGCGGCAAGTGGTTTTTCGACCAGTACATGCACGCCTGCTTCGACCAGCGCGACGGCGTGTTGCCTATGCAGGTGAATCGGACTCGGGACGATGCACAGATCGAGTTGCAGCAATGGCAGCGCAACAAGAAGTGCGGAGAAATCCGGCAGCACCGCGCAATGAATTAGCCGTAAGTGCTCGCAGGTCGTTGACTCTTCCACCGGGTTGATCACCACCGCTGCAGCGAGCACGACTTCGCCGCGAAGGTGCATCGCCCAAAGATGCTCCAGATGCACGCGGCTATAGCCGGAAACGCCGATCAAGCCGATCCTTGGCCGGTTGATTCCCACGCTCATTTTCGCGATCCTTCACAGGATTGAGTGACGTTCGAGCCGCGGCACGGGGCTTGTGATTGCAAAACCATCGCGCGGAGCACAGCGCGAATCCAATGTGTCGCAAGGGCTCGAAAAGATAACTGTTCAATCGCGTGTCCTGGCCGGTTAATTTCCGCGCGCGTCGACCGCAATCGCGCGGATTCATTCGCTTTGGGTCCGATACCCCGAAGCTTGCTTCGGCTTGGTTCGCATGGGGTCCGGGGAGCGCACGCGTCTCGCGTGCTGTTCTCGGCGTCTCGCCGGGAGCGGTTCGGAGGGCTCGGGCGGGACGCCCAAGCCGACACGCGAGACGCGTGTGCTCCCCTGACCTCCGGCCTCGATTTCTGCAATGCTCCGGGGCTTGCCCCGGAGATCTTTACTGCGCGACGAACGCGCAACCTACCCGAAAATCGCTTCACCCAGCAGCGTTGAAACGCGGCTTCTTGCCTGCGTTTTCGGCGCGACCGTAAACCGGCGCCATTTTCGCCATACGGCGAGTGCTCTCCTGGACGGCCTCCAGCTCGTCGCGCGCCGTTGCGAGCTGAGCCTCGATAAAATCAATATTGTGCTGGCGCCGCGCCAGCAATGCAGCAACGCGCGCCCGGGCCATGGCGTCGTCCACCTCTGGCCCAAGTGTCGCAATCATCGAGACCAACGGGTCGGCACGTCGCTGAATATCTCCGACGGCGGCGTAGTCGCCCGCTTTAACAGTCATCGCTTCCTGCGTAACCAAGTCGTCCAGCGCGCTCAGCAGACGATCGAATTTTTGCTTGCGTGCTCTCACGGACGATCGGGCAAATTATGCGACCCCACGCAGACTTTCCATCGGTACCGGTTCCTGTTTGGCGAGCATTTCGGCCCACGCATCCCGCAGCGAACGGACGAGGCCTTCAACCTCCAACACCGCGGCGACGTCCTTTTTCAGGTTAGCTTCGAAAAGACGTCGAGTGTGATAATCGTAGAGGCGATAAAGCGTCTTCGCGAATTCGCCGCCGGCATCCATGTTCAAGCCGTTTTGTAACTCGGCGAGGATGTTTTGCGCTTTCTGCAGCTGGTGATTGATCACCTCGATGCGGCGCGGATCTTCCGACGGTTTTTTGAACGCTTCGCGGGCGATCTCCATCGCGGTTAATGCCCCATCGTAAAGCATCAGCACGAGCTGGCCCGGGCTGGCCGTCAGGACCGCATTCGCCCGGTAGGTCTGGACGTAACCTTTGGCGAACATCGACGTTATCACGACTGGTCTTCGCTGAGATCAGGCGCACTCAAGAGCAGCTTGCCGACAGAACGGAGCGTCTCGGTCGAAGGATAGTTCGGGTCAGCGGCAAGAGCACGGGCACGCTCGACGACCTCGGGTCGGATTTCAGGTTGACGAGTGAGTTCCGCCCGAAGGAAGGAAGCGTTATCAGTAGAAAGCTGGTCAAGCTGGGGTGGCGTCGGGCGGACAGTAGTCGCCTTGGCTGGCAAGGCGAGTAGGTCCGGGCGAGCGGCCCTGTCAGTGGATGTCGTGGAGTTGATCATTGGGTTTCGCAGAACGAAACGGTCAGCCTCTGAGGTTGATTACAGGGAACGCCGTTGATCGAATAATCCAAGCATCGGTTGGTCCCCGGACTTCTTTAACGTTCTTCGCAATCTTTTCATAGTCAAACTGCCGTTAGTTGGCGTCAGGTAATTCCCTACACGACCGAACGAGAATCGCAGGTATGATTCAGGCTTTGCGTTTGTGTGGCTGCGAGCGTGAGCGAGTGGTTTTTTGTCCGCTCGCTCACGCTCGCAGCCACCAGATAAGATCTCACGTTTCGGCTGCGAATCAGTCTGCCTCATCAAACGTCATGTGACTTCAATTTTGGCGATAGCGCCGCAGGACCTGAACTCCAACCCGCTACTTCGTCGCGCCTTTGGGCGCTGTGGGCGGTTTCGGCGGAGAGTAAACCGGTGGCAACGTCGCAAACGTCGCGGCCGCGACGTACGTCGCAAACCGCGATGGCGACTGGAGGACGCCC
>DAITQE010000282.1:0-5504 GCA_036833235.1 Opitutus sp. | reverse complement strand
CAGTGCAAAGCGTACCTGCAGGCCGAGGGCGCCGTGCTGCGCGAACGACATTCGGCTGGAGCATCCGGTTTGGACATCGTTCATGCGCGAGCAGCTACGATCGACCATATGCTCGTGCGCCTGTTCGATGGCGCGATCGCCAGTTACACGCGGACCCATGGCAAACCGCCCGCGGTCGTTTCGCTCGTAGCGTTGGGCGGCTACGGCCGGGCTGAACTCAGCCCATTGAGCGACGTCGATGTCATGTTTCTGTTTCCGGCTAAAACGAAGCCGGCGGCCATCAAAGGTTTCCTCGAGCACCTGACGAACGAGATCCTTTACCCGCTGTGGGATTGCGGGCTGAAGGTCGGCCATTCCGTGCGCAATGTGGACGAGGTTTTCACCGAGGCGCGCAAGGATATTCAAACTCTGACCTCGCTCCTGGAGTCGCGCCTCGTGGCTGGCTCAACCACGCTCTACGACACCTTTGCTCAAGCCTATCGCGCGTTCTCCACGGCGGAAGATCCCAAGGGGTACATCGCCGCCCGGCTGGATGATCAGGCGCAACGCCGCGCGAAGTACGGCGACACCGTTTTTCTGCAAGAACCGGATCTTAAAAACGGCGTTGGTGGTCTGCGCGATTTCCAAAACGCGCTGTGGATGTCGCGCGTGAAACTCGGTATCTCGCATATCGACGAGCTCGCGAGCCAGAACTACTTGCGAACCGAGGAGCTGGCCGAGTTCACCCGCTCCTATGATTTCCTGCTGCGCGTGCGCAACGAGCTGCATTTTCTAAGCGCGCGCGCCACCGACCTGCTGGATCTCGATCTGCAAGCGCGAGTCGCACAAAAGCTCGGTTACGATGAAACCGACCTGCTCGCGCGCGTCGAGCGCTTCATGCAGGATTACTATCGGGCCGCGCAGACGATCTTCCGGATTTCGAAGCTCGTCGAAAGCCGGCTCGCGCTGACCATCGGGCGCGACGCGCAAGGCGCGAAAGTCTCGATTCGGGAAAGTCTGCTCGCCTCACGGTTCCGACGCACCAAGCGGCTGGATGGCTTCGTTTTGCGCGGACGGGATTTCGCGGCGGAAAAGCCCACCGTTTTTATCGACGATCCGGTGCGCTTGATTCGCGTGTTCCGGCACTGCCAGCAACTCGACTGCGTGCTGGATTTTCATCTCGCCGCATTGATTCGGGAATCGCTGCCTTTGCTGACTCAAGAGATCAGCCACTCGCCGGCCGCCAGCGTTAGTTTCCGAGCGATTCTGTCCGAACCCGGCGCGGTTTTTCCTGCCTTGAATCTGATGCATGAGCTCGGGGTGCTCGGCCGTTTCATTCCGGAGTTCAACGGGCTTACCTGCCTTGTTCAGCACGAATTTTATCACCGCTACACGGCCGACGTGCACACGTTGGAGGCGATCCGGCAGCTTGATCTAATTTTTACTGAAGCCGAACCCATCACGCTGAAATACCGTGAAGCTCTTCACGAAACCGCCGATCCCGCACTCCTTTATCTTACGCTCCTACTTCATGATATTGGCAAGGCCGACGGAATCAAAGGCCATGCAGATCGAGGCGTGACCCTGTCAGATCCTATTACGCAACGACTCGGAGTTTCCCCGGAAGGGCGCGAGTTGGTGGCTTTTGTAATCAAAAATCATCTGGCAATGGCACGATTCTGGCAGAAGCGAGATGTCGATGATCCCAAGACTGCTGCTGCATTTGCCGAACTCGTTGGAGACGCGGAAAGGCTCCGTAACCTGTACGTTCACACCTTTTGTGATGCGCGGGGCACGGCCGCGAGCCTATGGAATAGTTACAAGGATACGCTTCACACGCACTTGTTTCGCGCTACGTTGGATCATCTGAACCTCGGCGAGGCTGTCCACGCTACCCACGAAAAGAAGAAGCAAATGACCCAACAGGAACTTATTGCCCGCAAAATCCCTGGCATCAGCTCCGATGAGATTGTCGCCCACTTCGGACTGTTGCCCGAACGCTATTTCATCCAGACGGATGCTGAAGAAATTGCGTTGCACATCCAGATGGTCAACCGGCTGTTCAAATCGATCGCGTCGGCGGACTCGGTCGGCTCGTTGAAGCCGATCATCGAATGGCAGGACGATTTGAACCGGTCGCTGACGATCGTGAACGTGGTGACATGGGATCGCGCCGGACTGTTTTATAAACTCGCCGGCGCGTTCAGCGTCGCAGGTCTGAGCATCCTCGGCGCGAAGATCATCTCGCGCTCGGACCATATCGCGATTGATACCTTTTACGTCGTCGAACCAGGCCGCGGGGTGGTGCAAAGCGCCAGCGCCCAGGAAGCATTTGCCCGTACCATCGAGGCGTCTCTCGTATCCAACAAAGACCTTTATCCGGACATCGTCGCGCAAGCCAAAAAATACGCGGCCAGCCGCTATACGACCTCGACGAATGGCGAAGCGCTCCACACCTCGTTTCCGCCTACGGTCGAGGTTTATCACGAGCTCGCGATGCAGCGGACAATCGTCGAAATCCAAGCCCGCGACCAGATCGGCCTCTTGTATCGCCTCGCGAAAATCATTTCCGATCAGGGGTTTGATATCACGTTTGCGCGCATCGGCACCGAACGAGGCGTGGCGATCGACACTTTTTATATCGAAAGCTCCGAGCCAAGCCGTCCGGTGGACACCGCACGTCTGCAGGCGCTGCGCGACACGTTGACGGACATCATCAAACCGATCGCCAGCGTAGCGGTGACGAGCGCGAATTAGGTCGTGCCGCGAGCTGGCCGTAGGCTGCGAACTAGCTCGTGCTCGGAGACGCGTCCGCAAGCGGATTGCCTACCGCATTGTCCAGGACTTGGGAGCGCGGGGTCCCGCCCGCTCAGTCGAACCTGCGCGCGAGACGCTGCGAGACGCCCCCCTCCCGGAGTCGAACCGTCGCTTGAATCCGCCGGTTTGAAGTCGCGTTATGTGCAACAGCCTACCTCTCTTTCATATTGTTCAAGCCCGTCGGCCCCGCTCACTCTGAGCCGCCCACCATGCCCTCGTTCGCAGATCCGCGCGCCCTTCACGCCCTTTACCGCATTACGTCCCTCGCCAGCCGCGCCGAGGATCCGCACCAAGCGCTCACCGACGTGCTCACTGAGTTGGTGCGGACGTTCTCCGCCAACGCCGCGTCAATCGCTTTGCTGAATCCGGGCAGTGGGCGTTTGGAAGTAGAAGTCCAGTTCGGTCTGCCAACCGGCTCTGATCCCGCCGGGCTCAAACTTGGCCACGGTGTCACCGGATGGTGCGTGCTCAACGGTCGTTCTCTTCTCGTTCCAGACGTATCGGCGGAACCGCGATACATCGCGGTTCGTCCGACCGCACGTTGCGAAATGGCGGCACCGATGCGCGATGGTGATCTCGTCATCGGAGTCATTGATCTCGAGAGCGACAAGCTCCGCGGGTTCTCAAACGCCGATCTCAAGCTGCTTGAACAGCTCGCGGTAGCCGCAGCTAATCTCATTTTACGTCTCTGGCGCATACGTCACCTCGAAGCCAAGGGGCGCCAGTTCGAAACGTTGCTGACGACCGGACAATCGCTCGTCGCCAAGCTCGAAGCCCAGGAACTTTTTGCAACGCTCACCCGTGACACCCGCCGCATGATGGAAGCCCGCCTCTGTGCACTCTATCTGTACGATTCGTCACGCGAAACAGTGCATTGTGCGGCTCAGGATGGAATCGATCCGGACGCTCCGGCCCTGCGGGAGACACAGTTGCCGGTTGAAACCTGCCTTGTCGCCGCCGCGATCCGAACGAAGCGGCAGGTGGACTTCCCCGACGTGCGCACCCCCGGATTCAGCACCCTGGCAGACCTGCCAGCGGATCCCACGTTACAATCCACTCTGCTTACTCCGCTCATCCAGGGTGGAGAAGTTTTCGGCGTCCTGGCGGTATTTCTAGATCGGGTACACCGGTTCGACGATGACGAAAAACGCGCGTGCACGACTCTGGCGAACCTGGGAGCCGTCGCGATGCAGAATGCCCATCTCTATGCTCGCGTGTTTGAAAGCGAAGAGCGGCTCCGCAAAAATGAGCAACTCACCACCCTCGGCCTGCTCGCCGCAGAGATTGCTCATGAAATCCGGAATCCGCTGACGGTCATCAAACTTCTCCACGGCGGACTCGGGCTTGATTTCTCTCCCGACGATCCGAGGCGCACGGATCTGCGCGTGATCAACGAAAAACTCGATCAGCTCGAAGCCATCGTGCTGCGCGTCCTAAACTTCGCGAAAGCACCGACGACGCTTCATTCGCGCTGGTCGCTCAGCGAGGTGATTGCCGACACGCTGATTCTCGTCCGACCTAAACTTGCCCAGTCGCAAGTCCACCTTCACTTCGAGCCTCCAGACCAAACGCTCGTGGTGGATGCGCACAAGGGACAACTGCAGCAGGTGCTCCTCAACTTGATCTTCAACTCCACGGAGGCGATGGAGAACGGCGGTGAACTTTCGATCATCCTGGCCGAAACCGTCCGTGGGACGACGCCATTTGCGACCATTGACATCGTTGACTCCGGTACGGGAATTCCACCTGAACTCGCTCCACGGATTTTCGATTCCTTCCTTTCCGGGCGTCCGGGCGGAACGGGTTTGGGCCTCGCCATCGCCAAGCGCATTCTCGAAAGCCATCATGGCGACATCGGGCTGGTCTCTACCGGACCCACCGGCACGACCATCCGAGTCAGCCTTCCGCTTGCTCGCAACTGAGCGAACAAAACTCGGACGACCGGCCACTTCACATTCACTTCACCTGTTTCCCATGGCTTCACCAAATCCGCCTTCCGACCGCGAGTACGCGCAACAACGCCTGATTTTGAAGATCATCATTGGCGTATTGGTACTCGCCGCTGTCCTCGTGCTCACGCTCGCGACAAAGCTGCCTCTATCCGCCCGCCTTTTTGCTGCAGGCACTGACGTTGCGCTTGCCGCTGTGCTTTGGCTGGTCCTGCGTCAGAAATTCCCCAAGAGATAATACAACCCTCGTCCGAAATTCGGACGACAACGCGACGACGCGCCAAGGCTCAGACCATTTTGGGCTGCAGCGTAAGATCGACCATCAGGTCCGCGGCAATCTTCTCCAAGTCTGCCCGCACAGCTGAAAGGTTTACTCCTGGTGGCACTGAAACCGTCGCGCGCGCCTGGAACAGCGTGCCGCCGCCCATCGGCGCGCTCACTCGTTCCGAGGCCAGGTCCTCGACATTCAATCCGTGCTGCGCAAGCACACCTGACACACTGCGCAAAATCCCCGGGCGGTCGTGCCCCACCACTGCAATCGCCGCCATCACTCCCGCCGTCGGCGCAACGGCGGCGCCTCGCGAGTGGATGATAACCTGCAAGCCTTGCGCTCCGAGATTTCCGAGCGCCTGCGTGAGTTCGTCGACGCGAGTCGTCGGCACTTCGACGTTAAGAATGCCTGCGAATTGTCCCCCGAGTCGACACATCCGGCTTTCCAGCCAGTTTCCACCGTGATCCGCCACACAAGCGGCCACGAGT
>DAITQE010000281.1:0-5517 GCA_036833235.1 Opitutus sp. | reverse complement strand
AATGTAGCCGCCGTCGGTAAGATCGGTGGGCAACTCGTCGGCGAGAGCGGAGGTGAGAAGTTGCCGCAGAGTCGGCAACTCTTGGAGTTGAGAGCTGAGGATTAAGAGTCGAGGGTTGGAGCTGAACGCGGCGAGTTCGAGATGAAGCGGAGGAATTTGCGCGAGCGTGTCGCGGATGCCGCCGAGCTCGCGCGGATTGCGGAGCCGGTTCTGCAGGCGGCCGAGAATGCGGGGAATGTCGCGCACGTTCGCGAGCGATTCGCGCAGCGCGGTGAGACGCATCGGTTGGGCGAGAAACTCGCCAACGAGTTCCTGACGGCGTTTGATTTCGGCGAGCTCGAGGGTCGGCGACGCAAGCCAGCGCTCGAGGAGCCGTGCGCCCGCGGAAGTGACGGTGCGGTTGACGGCACCGAGCAGCGAGCCGTCGCGCTGGCCGCGACTGGAAGAAAAGATTTCGAGATTTCGCAGCGTGGCGGGGTCGAGCAGCAAAGTTTGTGCGCTGCGATATTCCTGAAGGCCGCGGAGGTTCTCGGGTTTCGCGCAGAGATTTTCCGTCGCATAATAAACGAGCGCACCGGCCGGGCCCAGCGCTGGATGTGAATGCGCGAGCCCGAAGCCTTGCAGATTCAAAACACCCAACGTGTCCATCACGGTCTTGGCGCCGGTGGAGGTTTCGAAATGATAGCCAGCAAGCTCGGACGAAAGACGTGAGCTGCAGAACCCGTGCAAGGCGTGGACGGCGGTTTCTTCGTGAGGTGCGGCCTGCCAGCGGGCGAGTTCGCCTTCGATGATGAGGAGCTCCGCCGGATCGAGCGCTGTCAGGACCGGCAGGAGATTCGCGATCGAGGCATCGCTGGCGACCTTGAATTCTCCGGTGGAGAGATCGAGCCAGGCAACATGCAGGCCGTGTTTGTCGAGGGTGAGCGCGCACAGATAATGATTGCGCGCAGCGTCGATCTGGTTCGCCGCGAGGGTGGTGCCTGGAGAGAGAATCCGCGTGAGTTGACGATGAACCAATTTTCCAGCTTTGGCCGGTTCCGCTTGATCGCAGATCGCGACTTTCTTTCCGGCGGCGAGCAGTTTCGAAACGTAATTGTCAGCGGAGTGAGCGGGAATTCCGGCCATCGGATGCTCCTGCCGCTTCGTCAACGTCAGACCAAGAAGACGTGAGGCCGTAACGGCATCGTCGAAAAACATTTCGAAAAAATCGCCCAATCGAAACAGCAGCAGTGTGTCTCGGGGCAGGCCGCGGCGAACCTCGAAGTACTGCTGCATCATCGGGGTGAGTTTCGGCGCGGCGTCAGGCATAGGGTCAAAGGCGGAGCAAACCACGAAACGCCGGAAGCACACGAAAAAAGTTCGCCGGTTTTGATCGCAGGTCAGACGGCGCGGAGGGTTGTAAGCGTCGTGGTCCACGCGAGCTCCGCAATCGCTGGCGGGGATTCCACAGGCGTGAGCACCCGAAACGATGATCTCTGCGGTACTAAGTCTTTTTGCTCCTCGCTTGTGCCTAGGCCGGCCTTCCGTAGCCTCCCGCTGTGAACGACGTAGTCTTCGACGACATCGCCCGATTGCCCATCATTCAGTATTATGAAGATGCGTTTCGAAAGGCGACGGGCGTTGCTCTCAAGGTCGTACCGCCGGGTGAACCGGCCACGCGGCAGAGTTGGGGCGTTTATGAGAATCCATTCTGCGCTCTGGCTGGCGGCACGGCAACGGGGTGTGCCGCTTGTCTAGAGGTGCAAGTGCGCGCGCAGCGAAGCGTCGCCCGGCAGCGCGGACCGCATCAGGTCGTTTGCTTCGCCGGGTTGACGGATGTCGCCGTGCCCGTGGTGCTGCACGGACGCCACGTGGCGACGCTGATGAGCGGGCAGGTCTTTCGCCGCGAGGCGAACCAGCGTGATTTTGCGCTCGTCGTGAAAATGCTGGGTGCCGGGCAGGATCGCGGATGGGAGGCGAATCTGCGTAAAGCGTATTTCGATACACCGGTCGTGACTGCGGAACGATTTGAGGCGATCATCCAGCTGCTGAATGTTTTTGCGCAGTTTCTGGCCGACTTCGCCGGCCGCCAGGTGATTGCGTCGGCGGCGAGCGAGCCGGCGGCGGTGGCCAGTGCCAAGCAGTTCGTCCAAGAGCACGTCGAGGAGCCGATCACGCTGGCGCAGGTAGTTGCGCACGTGCGGGTGAGCCGGTTCTATTTCTGCAAGCTGTTCAAGCGCGCCACCGGCATGACGCTGACCGACTACATCACGCGTGTCCGCCTGGAGAAGGCGAAGACGCTCCTGGTGGACCCCAACCTTAGGATCTCCGAAATCGTCTATGCGGCGGGGTTCGGCTCAATTCCCCGTTTCAACAGTGTGTTCAAACACTACTTGGGGATGCCGCCGACGGAGTATCGCGCATCGCTGCGCGCGCAGTTTCCGGAATGAGCGGGCGCGCCGCGCAGGCCAATAGCCAATAAGAGAACGCCAAGGGGCAAGTAGCGCGGCGAGTCCTCGCGCTGGTAAGGTGGTGCCATGCCAGAACGCCGTCGCGCTTCTCATACGTTATTTCCTTTCCCGAGGGCGTCCGGCCTTTGCTCCAACCCTTGAAATCATGAAACTGGAACTCACATTTGTCCGCGTACTCCTCGCTTTCATCCGGCTCGCCACTATCAGCGCCACCGCATTCGGCGCCGCCGACGAAAAACTCGACCCTGAAACCAAGGCCCGCATCGAACGTTACGAAAAAGGGCCGAAGACGATCGACGTGTCCAAGTATCCCGCCGCCATCCGGGCGAGGTACGAAATCTTCCGGACGAAATGTACGCTCTGCCACGAACTGAGCCGGCCCATCAATTCGGACTTCGTGCTGCCGGAAGAGTGGTCGCGCTACGTGAAGCGGATGATGCACAAGCCCGGCTCGAACATCACTCCGTCGAGCGCGAAACAGATTTACGAGTTTCTCGCCTACGATTCGAGTGTGCGCAAGAAGGCCGCGCTTGATGCGAAGCTGGCGCAACTGCCCGCCCCGGAAAAAGCGGACGCCGAAGCGAAGCTGAAGGCGCTGCACGAACTCTTCGACCAGAAGTAACCGCGGCCAACCGTCCGCAGCCAACCGATGCCCGCACCTTTTTCAGTCGAGGTTCCGGACGTGAGTTATTTCACCCGGCAGGTGCTGTGCCGGGAAGCTTGTCCCGTCCGGACCGATTCGGGCGCGTACGTTCAGGCCATTGCGGCGGGTCGGTATGAGGAGGCGTACATCATCGCCCGCACGCCGAACCCGTTCGCCTCGATCTGCGGCCGGGTTTGTGCTGCGCCCTGCGAGGCAAAATGCCGGCGGGGTGCGCTGGATGCGGCGGTGTCGATCCGCGCGCTGAAGCGTTTTGTCTGTGAAAAATTCGGCGTGGAATCAGAGCAGTTCGATCTCGGTCGGGTGTATCCCGAACTCCATGATCCCCACCGCGCGCAGATCGGCGGCGGGCGCAAGGTCGCGATCGTGGGCGCCGGTCCGGCGGGGTTGTCGTGTGCGCACGAACTGGCCCTGATGGGCTTCGCGCCGACGGTGTTCGAAGGGCAGAACATGCCCGGCGGCATGCTCGTGCTCGGGGTGCCCGAATACCGCCTGCCGCGCGAGATCATCCGCGCGGAAATCGAGGCGATCGAATCGCTCGGGGTGAAGATCGTCCTGAACCGCCGGCTCGGGCGCGACTTTGCCTTCGCCGATCTCAAGGCGCAGGGCTTCGAAGCGACGTTTCTGGCCATCGGCGCCCACAAGAGCCGCGAACTGGCCATCGAGGGCGTGCAAAACGACGGCGTCCTGCGGGCGATCGAATTTCTGCTCAACATCAACCTCGGCTTCCGCGTCAACCTTGGCCGCAAGGTCGTCGTGATCGGCGGCGGCAACGTGGCGTTCGACGTGGCGCGCTCGGTCCTCCGGCAGACAGAGCAAGCGGCAGGCATGAGCGAGGCGGAGTTGCGCGTGGCGCTGCATCACGCCGCTGCGGTGTTGGAGGAGCTGACCGCCCGGGACAAGGAGGCGCCGGACGAAGTGCGGCTAGCGCTCGACGTCGCGCGCGAAGCGATTCGGAGCGGTGTGCCGGAGGTTCGGATGTATTGCCTCGAAGATTTTTCCGAGATTCCCGCTGGACACGAAGAAATCGAAGAGGCCGGGAGGGAAGGCATCCAACTCCATCCCCGCTTTGGCCCGAAACGCATCATCGGCCGCGACGGCAAGGTCACGGGCATCGAGTTGATCAAGGTTGCCCGTGTCTTCGACGAGAACCACCGCTTCAATCCGCAGTTCATCGAAGGCAGCGAAGAGATCGTCGAGTGCGACACCGTGATTCTCGCGATCGGCCAGTCGCCGGAACTCGCCTGGATCCAACCCGGGGACAATTTGAAAGTGACGCCGCGCGGGGTGTTGCAAACCGACCCACAGACCATGGCGACGTCGCGGCCCGACGTCTTCGCCGGCGGCGATGTGGCGTTCGGGCCGCGCATCATCATCACGGCGGTGGCCGAAGGGAAAAAAGCGGCCCAGTCGATCGCGAAATTTCTGACGGGCCAGGTGCCGGTTGAACCGAAGCAGACGCGGGCGACGATCTACGACACGCTGCGGTATCGGATGAAACCCGACTACGAGAAGTTTGTCCGCCGTGCGCCGCCCACGCTGGCGCTCGACCGGCGGATCGGCATCGCCGAGGTGGAGAAGGATTTTCCCGAGCCCGACGCCATCCGCCAGGCCGACCGATGCCTGAAATGTCACGTCGCTCCCGTCTTCAACGGCGACGAGTGCATTCTCTGCGGCGCCTGCGCCAACGTCTGTCCGGAATTCTGCCTGCGCCTCGTGGATGTGGCGGACCTGCGCGGCGACAGTCGCCTCCAGGCCGCCTATCTCGCCCGCTATGGGACGGTGCCCGGACCGGGCGAGCACGGCGCGATCATCAAGGATGAGACCCGCTGTATCCGTTGCGGACTGTGCGCCGCCCGCTGTCCCACCGGTGCCATCACGATGGAGCGGGTCGAACTTTTACCTGCCTGACCGCCATGAATCCTCCTCTGTCCTCCAACAACCAGGTGACGCGCCGCAGCTTTCTCCAGCTCTCGCTGGGCTGGGTGGCGGCCGGCTTTGCCGTCGCCGCGTCCTCGGCGGCGGCCGTGCGTTTCCTCATCCCGAACGTGCTTTATGAGCCGAGCCTGTTGTTCAAAGCCGGCAAACCAGACGATTATTCCGACCCGTCGGTCACCTTTCTCGACGACGAGCGCGTCTTCGTCGTCCGCCAGGGCAACACGTTTCGCTCGTTGTCATCCACGTGCACGCACCTTGGCTGCACGGTCAACCGCACCGAGGCGGGCTACCACTGTCCGTGCCACGGCAGCGTGTTCGACGACCAGGGGAAGGTCAAAAGCGGCCCGGCGCCGCATCCATTGCCGTGGTATCAAGTGAGCCTGAGCAAGGACGACCGGCTGGTGATCGATAAAGAAGTGCGCGTACCGGCGGACAAATATCTCGTCATATGAGCGCCCCTCTTCCGAA
>DAITQE010000280.1:0-5520 GCA_036833235.1 Opitutus sp. | reverse complement strand
GTGAACAGAAGAGTGCTCAAGGGCGCGTAGAACGGTTCGTAAACGTATTTGGCGAGGGTTGCCGGCGGGGCGAATTTCGCGAGCATGACAGGATTGCGCCGCTGCACAGGCTCGCCGAGAGCGGGCGCGTCCGGCGGAAAATAAATGGGCCGATGATAGATTCTAAGCGTAGAGCTTTGGAAACTCGGGAACGGGTCGCGGAAGCCCGGATAATAACTCGAGCCAAAGCTTTCGCCCTGATAGGGAAAATAGGACGAGTGATCTGTGGTGATGGTGGTGGTCGTCGTCCCACCGTCCGTGTATTGCGGTGTGACCGGAGACGGGCTGCTCGGCATCGAACTGGGCGAAGCGTTCGAATTGGAATTGTTGACGCTGGCGCTTGCCGTGACAGCGGAGAGAAAACCGCCGGTTAGGAGAAGAAGGGCGGTGCGACGGATCTGTGCATAAACGAGGAGCCGGAAGGCAGTTTTCATGGAGCGATGGGTTGATTGGTCGACCGACGGCCGACTACGTCGAACTTTGCCTGCTTTATGCCAACGTGCGGCAGCGATACTCAGGTTGCTAGGGCACAGGGATTTTTAGAACTAGAGTCGAACCGGCGAGCTATAAGACGAGCGCGTTTTTGTGGCAGCCAACCGCGAATTGAGCGTGGGTCGAAAGCGGTATGGTTGAATTCCACCGACGACGCGAACGAGATCCGATTACGCGGGAGCGTTGCTCCGGGATGCGAGCCGATAGCGCAAGAACTCACGCGTCACGCTGAGGCGTCGGGCCGCGGCAGATACGTTGTTATCGGTTTCACGAAGCGCTTCGGCGATCAAGTCATCAGTGACTTGATCGAGGACGAAACCGCTTTCGGGCAGTCGCCACGCCGGATTGCGCCAACTGCCGGACGGTAGAGCTTCGCCCGAGCCGCCGAGCGATGCAAAATCGATCGGTGCTCCATTTCCGAAGATCACCGCGCGTTCGATTTCGTGTGCGAGTTCACGCACGTTGCCACGCCAAGGCTGGGCAAGGAGCCGCGCCTCTCCAGCTGGAGAAATGCTCAGGCCTTTGAGGCGATGCCGGTCAGCGATTTTAGCGAGGAGGTGGCGGGCGAGCGGCAAGATATCTGTGCCGCGTTCACGCAGCGGCGGCAGGGTAAGGCGGAGCAGATTCAACCGATGAAACAAGTCTTCACGAAAAGATTTTTCGCGGACGAGTTCCTCCAACGGTCGATTGCTGGCGGTGATGAGGCGCACGTCGATCGAGAGTTCGTGAGTTCCACCGATGCGCCGAATCGTACCGTCTTCGATCGCGGTTAACACCTTCGCCTGCGTGCCAGGCGAGAGGCTGCCGATCTCATCGAGAAACAGCGTACCATCATCGGCCGCTTCGAAGAGCCCGATCCGGGCGCGCTTCGCATCGGTGAAGGCGCCACGCTCGTGGCCGAATAGCTCCGACTCCGCGAGGGCGTCAGGAAGCGCCGCACAGTTGATTGTAACGAAGGGGCGGTCCGCGCGTGGCCCTTCACGGTGAAGCAAGCGGGCCAGCGCGCTTTTGCCCGTGCCGGTCTCACCCTCAATGAGCACGGGCGGTAACCGCCGCTCCAGCCGGCGCTCGGTCGTGAGGATGGTGTCGAGCTGGGCTCGGATTCGGGCGAGGCTTTGCCCGAAGAAAATCGCGCCGCCATCGTTATTCGTCACGGCTGCGCGGTGCTCTTCACGTCGCTGAGCCCTGCGGGTGGCGCGACAGCGCGCGAACGCGATCGGCAGTTCTTCGGGTTCAAACGGCTTCGACAGATAGTCGCCAGCACCGTAGCGCATGGCTTCGACCGCCTGTTTCACGCCGCCAAACGCGGTCATCACAACCACGCCGGTATTTTCGGAGAACGTGCCCTCGCGCAACAACTGCAGCACCTCGCCGTCGGGAAGATGGAGATCCACGAGGGCAAATTCGAACCGCATCTCGTGCAAGAGCCGGCGCGCTTCGTCGAGCCGGGCGGCTTCGGATACGTTTGCGCCGAGCAGGCGCAGGTGAGCGGCCAGGCGTTTGCGCAGCGACGCGTCGTCTTCGAGCAGGAGAATTTCGCAGCCAGGGGAGAGCGCGTTTTCGTCGGGCATCGGAAACGCTAGTGCGCCGTTGATCGCGAGTTTTCAATCCGAATTCTGTTGCGTCGTAGGCTGCGAGCTCGCTCGCGCTCCAACCGCGACAGCAAGCTGGCGGCCTATAAATTACGACTGCAAGACGGACTACAGTGTCGAGTTGATTTCGCTGCAGCGATCCCTTCCTTCAGCTCACAAACGAATAATCGTACGGCCTGCGCATTTCGCGCACGAGGTACGAATTCGCTTCGCTGGCGTGGTCGCCTACGAATTTTTCCGCCGAGGAATCCCACGTAAGCTTGCGTCCGGTGCGCAGCGAAATGGCTCCGAGGTGACACATCGTCGCCGAGCGGTGGCCGGTTTCGACGTCGCAGATCGGAAGTTTACGCGAGCCAACGCAGTCAAAGAAGTTTTGCCAGTGATCGTTGCTCACGTAGAGGTGCGTGGCGTTTTCCGGGAGTGGCGCTTTAAGCAGCTCAGGATCGCTCGCGGTAATGCGCTGGCGATTCACCCAGATCCAGCCATCCGTGCCCTCAAAACGAATACCGTTGCGCTGGCCCTTGGGATTGATCGGTTCGCCGTAAATGCTGTCGTCCTTGGTCGTGCGGATGTTCAGCCTGATCCCATTCTCGTAGGTGTAGCGGACCTCGTAATCGCTGTACGCCGTGTAGCCGCCGGGGATGGGTTCCGTCAGTCGCGTGGATTCGACGTCGCGAGGTGCGAGGATACCGATGGCCCAATACGCGATGTCATTATGATGCGCGCCCCAGTCGGTCATGGTTCCGCCGGAATAGTCATACCAGAACCGAAATGTCGTGTGGCAGCGCTCGCGAACATAGTCGATCGCTGGTGTCTGGCCCTGCCAGTAGTCCCAGTTGAGACCGTCGGGAACAGGCGATGGCGCGAATGGGCCGGCGCGCAAGCCGGCGGGCAGCCAGACATTCGCCTCCTTGAGTTTCCCAATCCGGCCGTTTCGCACCAATTCGCAAGCGAGCCGGAAACGCGGCGAACTCCGTTGCTGCGTGCCGGTCTGGAGAACGACGTTGTTGCGGCGGACAGCGGCAATGACATGGCGGCCTTCGCCGATCGTAAGGGTCAGCGGCTTTTCGCCATAGATGTCTTTTTTCGCGTTCGCGGCACCGATGTTTACGAGCGAATGCCAGTGATCGGGAGTGGCGTTGACGATTACGTGGACATCATCGCGCGCGAGTACCTTGCGAAAATCATGATAGATTTCCGGCGACTTTCCCTCGACCGTAAATTTCTCGGCGGCCTCACGCGCGTGGCTCTCGTCGACGTCACACACGGCGATGATGTTGCCGAAATTCGCCGCGTTGGACGCATCCACTTTGCCCATTCCGCCACACCCAATCAGCGCAATGCCCGGACGGTTGTTGGGCGAGGGCAGTTTTGGCGTGACCTCGGCTGCGCTTAACTGGCGCTCCACAAACCAAAGTGGGAGACCTGTCATGGCGGCAATGGTGGTGCAGCGTTTAAGGAACGAGCGGCGCGAGAGGACGAACGGGTGGTGGGGCTTCATCAATGAATGGTTTTTAAAGGATCGTAGAAAAACGTGCGGCGAGTTTGCACCAGGGCGGACGAGTGCGCTGGCGAAAAGTTGCGAGGGGAAGTTGTTTAGACCGCCACGCTCAGGCAGGAGTTCAATTCAATTTTTTGTTGAATAGATTTTCGCGAGTGCCGCGACCGCGCGACTCACGCTCGCGCGCAGTTCGGCGGGCGCGATCACTTCGGCTGCCGCACCCCAGCTGAGTATCCACTGTTCAACTTCCAGCAAGGCGCCAAGTCGTAGCTGCAGTTCCAGTCCGCCGTCCGGGAGTTCGCGCATGGTTTGGGACTCGTGCCATTCACGTTCACGGATGCGTTCGGCCACCGACGCGGCAAAGCGAACGACGACACGATGGTCTCCGGTCCCGCCGAGCACGCCCAGCGCGCTGGAGAAAAATTTCTCCGGTGAAAAATCTGCCGGGCGGGTGAACGACGTTTTCGTGACGACGACCTGGCTGATGCGAGGCAGTGCGAACGTTCGCAACGCCTGCCGTTCGAGATCGAAGCCGACGAGATACCAAGAGTTCTCTCGATTCGCGAGATGGTACGGGTGGACGCGTCGTTCGGATTTTTTTTGGTCCGACGGCTTGCGGTAATCAAACGCCACTTCCTCTTGCCGGAGGACGGCGCCGCTGAGGGCGTTGAACACGGCCAGGTCGGTTTTCCCGAGACCGATATTTTTAAAGGACACGGCGCGGAGTTCGTCGGCAGGAGAGAATGAAATACGATCGCGCAGGCCGCCGGACAGTTTCTCGAAGGCGATCTGCAATTGCCGGTGAAAGGGAGTGCCGCGATACTGTTGGAGCGCACTTTGAGCAACGAGCAGCGCGAGCAATTCGCCCTCGGTGACGTTCACGGTGGGGAATGCGTTGACTGTGGTGGTGTAGCGGTACGCCTGGATTTGCGCGTCGAACTCGATCGGCAGATCCAGTCGATCGCGCATGAATGCGATGTCACGCACCACGGTTTTGCGCGACACCTCGAGCGCCTTGACCAGCTTCGTGCAATTGATCAGGGCGCCACGCCGAAGTTCGTCGTGGATTTTTAGCATGCGCTCGAGAGGAGGGCGGGAGAGTTGAGCGCGAGGGGCCATGAAAGAAAAGTGAAGATAGTTTTAGGGTGGGACAAGCAATGACCCACCTATGCACGTAAGATGTGCGGCATGAACTCTCCTCGTCGCCGCAAAAAATGTTTCGTCCCGCTCGCCCTGACCTGGTCGCATTGCGGCGTTCTCTACCGCGTGTCTCCGTGGCCCGAAGTCCGATTCGAGAGTCTTTATGGCGAAGATTGGATCGCGACGTCGCCAACCGAGGATGTGCTCGCATCTGCTGCGCAGGCGTGTGGCCCGCTGGAGTGGCGCCCTTATCTGGAATTTGTCTCGTCCGAGGTGAGGGCATTCCTCGACTGTTTTACGGTCGGCAAGATGGAGGCGTTGCAGGTCGTGGCGCGGTGCCCCTCGCTGTTGTCGACGTTGATGGAAACACCCTCGCTCACGAGCTACGTTGCATCCCACGTCACGTTGCGGGGAACATCGGAATGTTGCTGGGAAGAGATCAGCGCCATCCATGACCGTGGCGGTGTGTTCGGCCTGTTGGAATGGCTGGGCCTTCCGGCGTCGCGTCAGACCTTGGCGGTGCTCGGCAACGTCGTGGAGCCGGAGCTGCCGAAACGTTTTCTCGAGCCGCTTCGCCGCTTGTTGTGGGAGCCGACGGCAAACTTCGCACTTCAGCGCATGCCAGCCATCACCGATCGCCGGCTCGCCACGACCTTGCACACGCTGGCAGCGTAACAGTAGTTGGTACGACCGGCAGGTTACTGTTAATGCTATGTCTGGTTGTGGAACCGTCACGGGGCGAGCCACTGGGTATGT
>DAITQE010000279.1:0-5534 GCA_036833235.1 Opitutus sp. | reverse complement strand
CGTGGTACGTTCCCAGCCTTTCCTACAAGACGATCGTCTATAAGGGCATGCTCACCACCGCGCAACTCGAGCAGTACTTCCTCGATCTCCAGCACCCATCGATGGAATCTGCGCTTGCGCTGGTTCACTCCCGCTTCAGCACGAACACGTTTCCAAGTTGGGACCGCGCGCATCCGTATCGCTACATCGCGCACAACGGCGAAATCAACACGCTCCGCGGCAACATCAATTGGATGCACGCCCGCCAGGCGCTCTTTAACTCGGAGCTCTTCGGCGAGGACATGCAAAAAATCCTCCCCATCATCAATCCAAACGGCTCGGATTCGTCGATGTTCGATAACACGCTCGAACTCCTCATACTCGCCGGTCGCCCGCTGGCGCACGCGATGATGATGATGATTCCGGAGCCGTGGTCGAACCACGAGTCGATGGATGACGGCCGGAAAGCATTTTACCAATATCACTCCTGCTTGATGGAGCCGTGGGATGGTCCGGCAGCGATTGCATTTACCGACGGCAAGCAGATGGGTGCCGTCCTCGATCGTAACGGCCTGCGCCCCTCGCGGTATTACGTCACCAACGACGATCTCGTGGTCATGGCGTCGGAGGCCGGTGTCCTGGACATTCCCGCCGATCAAATCCGCGAGAAGGGCCGCTTGCAACCGGGGCACATGTTCCTCGTCGACACCGAGCAGGGCCGAATCATCGGCGACGAAGAAATCAAGCAGCAGCTCGCCACCGAGCGCCCGTATCGCCAGTGGCTGAACGAGCACCTCGTCAAACTCGAGGATCTGCCTGCCGCACCCGCAGTGCCGGCGCCCGATCACGACACGTTGCTGCATCGGCAAATTGCGTTCGGTTACACGTTCGAAGATCAGAGGATCATTCTATCGCCGATGGCGCGCGATGGCGTTGAGGCGATCGGGTCGATGGGCAACGACACGCCTCTGGCCGTTCTCTCCAACAAAACGCGGCTGCTGTACGACTATTTCAAGCAGTTGTTCGCCCAAGTCACAAATCCACCGATCGACAGCATCCGCGAGGAAATCATCACCGCGTCCGAGACGCGGGTCGGTTCCGAAGGGAATCTGCTCAACCCGGACCCGCTGGCATGTCGCCGGGTGCAACTCAAATGGCCGGTGCTCACGAACGAAGAATTTGCGAAGCTCCGCCGGCTCGACCAACCCGGTTTCAAGGTCGGCGTCCTGCCAATCCTCTTCCGCGCCACCCGCGGCGAACGCGGTCTCGCAAAAGCAATGGAGGAAATCTGCCTCATCGCCCGACGGATGATCGAGGACGAGGAAGTCACTATTCTAATCCTCTCCGATCGCGGCGTGACGAAAGATTTCGCTCCGATTCCCGCTCTGCTCGCAGTCGCAGGCCTCCATCATTTCCTCATCCGCGAGGGACTTCGCACCCGCATCTCCCTCATCCTTGAAACCGGCGAGGCCCGCGAAGTGCATCATTTCTCACTGCTGATCGGCTACGGTTGCAGCGCCATCAATCCCTACGTCGCTTTCGAAACGATCGACGGCATGATTCAGGACGGTCTATTGGTGAACATCGACCACAAGACCGCCTGCAAGAACATGGTCAAAGCCGCCTCGAAGGGCGTCATCAAGGTGATGTCCAAAATGGGCATCTCCGCGATTCAGAGCTATCGTGGCGCACAAGTTTTCGAAGCCGTCGGTCTCCGGCAGGACGTGATCGATCATTATTTCACGTGGACGCCTTCGCGCGTTGGCGGCATCGGCCTCGACATCATCGCGCAGGAAGTTCTCTCACGTCATCGCGCGGCGTTTCCCGATCGCGAAGTCAACGGCCACGTTCTCCCGGTCGGCGGCCAGTATCAGTGGCGCAATGACGGCGAATATCACCTATTCAATCCCGAATCGATCCACCGTCTCCAAAAGGCCGTGCGCACCGGCAGCTACGCGACATTCAAGGACTACTCCAAGATCATCAACGAAACCTCGAAGAATCTCGCGACATTGCGCGGTCTGCTCGAATTCAAGGATGGCGATGCGATTCCGATCGAGGAAGTCGAGTCGGTCGAAGCGATCATGAAGCGCTTCAAGACCGGCGCGATGTCGTACGGCTCCATCTCAAAGGAAGCGCATGAAACCCTCGCGATCGCGATGAACCGCATCGGCGGCATGAGCAACACTGGCGAAGGCGGTGAAGATCCTGAGCGCTTCATCCCAATGGCAAATGGCGACTCGAAAAACTCCGCCATCAAACAGGTCGCCGCCGGCCGGTTCGGCGTTACCAGCGAATACCTGGTCAGCGCCAAGGAGCTCCAAATCAAAATGGCCCAGGGCGCCAAGCCCGGTGAGGGCGGTCAGCTTCCCGGCACGAAGGTTTACCCTTGGATCGCCAAGACGCGTAAAACCACCCCGGGCGTCGGGCTGATTTCTCCTCCGCCGCATCACGACATCTATTCCATCGAGGATCTCGCGGAGCTCATTCATGACTTGAAGAACAGCAACCGCGAAGCACGCATCAGCGTGAAGCTCGTCGCTGAAGTCGGTGTCGGCACGATCGCTGCCGGCGTCGCGAAGGCTCACGCCGACGTCGTGCTCATCAGCGGTCACGACGGCGGCACCGGCTCATCGCCACAAACCTCCGTGATGCACGCAGGATTGCCTTGGGAACTCGGCCTCGCCGAAACCCATCAGACGCTCGTCCTCAATAACCTCCGCAGCCGCATCGCGGTTGAAACCGACGGCCAGCTCAAGACTGGCCGCGACGTCGTCGTCGCTGCTTTGCTCGGAGCCGAAGAATTCGGTTTCGCCACCGCTCCACTCGTGGCGAGCGGCTGCATCATGATGCGTGTTTGTCATCTCAATACGTGTCCGACAGGCGTCGCTACGCAGGACCCGCGGCTCCGCGAAAAATTCACCGGCAAGCCCGAACACGTGGTGAACTTCATGCGGTTCATCGCGCAGGAAGTTCGTGAACTCATGGCGCAACTCGGCTTCCGCACAGTCGAGGAGATGATCGGTCACACCGAGCGTCTCGAGCCGAAGAAGGCGATTGAACACTGGAAAGCCCGCGGCCTCGATTTCAGCAATATCCTCTATCAACCTGATGTCGGGCCCGAGGTCGGCCGCTTCTGCACCATAAAGCAGGACCACGGCTTGGACAAGAGCCTCGACCTCACAACGCTGCTCGAGATCTGTCAGCCGGCGATCCAGCGTGGCGAGAAAGTCATCGCCGAACTTCCGATCCGGAACGTCAACCGCGTCGTTGGAACAATTACCGGAAGCGAAGTCACAAAAGCACACGGGGCCAAAGGCCTGCCGGAGGACACCATTCGCATTCACTTCAAAGGCTCCGCCGGCCAGAGCTTCGGCGCGTTCATGCCGAACGGCATGACCTTCTCCATCGAAGGCGATGCCAACGACTACGTCGGCAAGGGACTTTCCGGCGGCAAAATCATCATCTATCCGCCCGCGAATTCCTCGTTCAACCCAGCCGACAACATTATCGTCGGCAATGTCGCGTTCTATGGCGCGACTGCGGGCGAAGTTTATCTCTGCGGCCGCGCCGGCGAGCGCTTCGGTGTGCGCAACTCCGGCGTCAACGCTGTCGTCGAAGGCGTGGGCGATCACGCCTGCGAATACATGACCGGCGGACGCGTCGTGATCCTCGGCACCACCGGCCGTAACTTCGCCGCCGGCATGTCCGGCGGAGTTGCCTACGTGCTCGACGAAGATGGCAGTTTCAAGAAAGACGTGAACCTCGCCATGGTTGGTATCGAAAAACTCGAGTCGCCTGCCGAGATCGCGGAGGTCCGAGCCCTGGTGGAAAACCATCTCGCCTACACGAAGAGCGCCCGTGCGAAGCAGGTCCTCGCCAACTGGGATCAACTCGTGCCGAAATTCGCGAAAATTCTCCCGAAGGATTATAAGCGCATGCTCGCCTGCATCGAGCGGGCGCAAGGCCAGGGACTCACCGGCGACGAAGCCATCATGGCTGCCTTCGAAGAAAACGCCCGCGACACCTCCCGCGTCGGCGGCAACTAAGAAAAGGCTGAAGAACTGAAAGACTGAAGGGCTGAAAAGCCCGCCCTCTCTCGTCATTCCGCCGCAGCTCCCATTTTTTTAAGCTTCAGCTTTTTATCATTCAGCCTTTCAGACCTTCAGTCCTTCAGCCTTTTCCAACCATGGGCAAACCCACCGGCTTCATCGAATACCTCCGCGAACTTCCCGTCGATCGTCCGCCGCTCGAGCGCGTACGCGACTGGAAAGAGTTTCACCACCATATGGAGGAAAAGAAGCTCCGCACGCAGGGCGCGCGCTGCATGGATTGCGGCGTCCCGTTTTGCCACACCGGCAAGCTCATCAGCGGCATGGCGTCCGGCTGTCCCGTTTACAACCTCATCCCCGAGTGGAACGATCTCGTTTACCGTGGCCTGTGGCACGAAGCCCTGGATCGTCTCCACAAGACGAACAATTTTCCGGAGTTCACCGGCCGCGTCTGCCCGGCACCGTGCGAAGGTTCCTGCGTGCTCGGCATCAACGCTCCTCCGGTCACGATCAAAAATATCGAGTGCGCCATCACCGACCGCGGCTGGTCCGAGGGTTGGGTCAATCCTGAGCCGCCCAAAGTCCGGACCGGCAAGAAAGTCGCGGTCATCGGCTCCGGCCCCGCCGGACTTTCAGCCGCCGAGCAACTCAACAAAGCCGGCCACACGGTCACCGTTTTCGAACGCGCCGACCGCCCCGGCGGTCTGCTCATGTATGGCATTCCCAACATGAAGCTGGATAAGAAGGACGTCGTTCTCCGTCGCGTCAAATTGATGGAGGATTCCGGCATCAAATTTATCTGCAACGCGAACGTCGGCGACAACGTCGAGCCGCAGATTTTCCTGAAGGAATACGACGCAACCGTCATCTGCACCGGCGCAACTCAACCGCGCGATCTCCCGATCGACGGCCGTTCACTCAAAGGCGTGCACTTCGCGATGGAGTTCCTCACCGAGAACACCAAGGCGATTCTCAACGGCGGCGCCGACCACGCGCCAATCAGCGCGAAAAGCAAAGACGTCGTCGTCATCGGCGGCGGTGACACCGGCACCGACTGTGTTGGCACCTCAATGCGGCACGGCTGCAAGAGTCTGCTGCAAATCGAAATTCTGCCGAAACCTCCGCTGGATCGTGCCGCCGACAATCCCTGGCCCGAATGGCCCAAGGTGTACAAAATGGACTACGGCCAGGAAGAAGCCGCCGCGAAATTCGGAGCTGATCCGCGCGTGTACCTCACGACCGTCAAAAAATTCATTGGCGACGATAAGGGCGTCGTGAAGGAACTCGTTACCGTCCAGATCACCTGGAGCAAAAATGAAAAGGGCCAGTTCGTGCCGACCGAAGTTCCTGGCACGGAACAGACGCGCCCCGCGCAACTCGTGTTGCTCGCCATGGGCTTTCTTGGGCCGGAGCAGGCCTTGCTGAAGGAGATCAATCTGGAAACCGATCCCCGCTCGAACATCAAAGCCGAACTTGAGAAGTACACGACGAACATCAAAGGCG
>DAITQE010000278.1:0-5544 GCA_036833235.1 Opitutus sp. | reverse complement strand
ACTATGCGGCGACCCAAAACCTCCAGTTCACCTTCAACTACGCCCACGTCATCCGGAAGGTCACCACGAGCACGTATCACTTCGTCAGCGCGCCCTACTGGCCCTTCGGCTGGTGGTATGTGAAGGACGGCTACTTCGGCACCCTGTCCTACACCCGCACCGCGGCCCAAGCCTATGGCGACGTGCATGACACCACCACCTATAAGGCGCCGATTCCCGAATTCGCGCAGTCCATCGACGACAGTCCGGCCAACACCGCTTCGGTCTGGTCGCACTATTCCTTCGGTGAAATGGTGCCGGCCCTCAAGGGCTTCGGCGTCGGCCTCGGCGGCTATTGGGAGGATCGCCGCCAGTGGTTCACGGGCTTCAGCGGCGGCGGCGGCAACATCACCGGCATCGACGACGGCAATGGCGGGCGCAAGCTCGTCCAGCTGTGGACCCCGAGCCGGCTGACGGTCAACCTGCTCCTCGAATACCGCACCAAGTTCTTCGACAAGTACTCCACGCGTTTCGCGTTCAACGTGGATAACCTGCTCGATGACCAGCACCGTTACGGTCAGATCTACGCACCCGGCGCGAATTACAAGTTCAGCGTAGGGGTTGACTTCTAAACGCAACGATCTTCGGTGCGTTCCGGACGAGCGGGCCATGGCTTCCATGGCCCGCTTTTTTTTGCGATCCGCGCGCTGCGTGTCTGGACTTGCATGGAATGAGTCTCTGAACCCCACCACGGCACCGCATCCCGTCGTCTCAGCCGAACTTTGCCCAGTTTGAAGCATGATCGAGGAATCCGCGCGCGCATTGCGCCTAAATTTACTCAGGGCGATGCGCGGTTTGATCGTTGCACTGCTCTGGACGGGAATGGGTGTGGCGCGGGCTGCACCGATTCCCGATGGTGGCGATTCGAGGGCGGAGCCGGTTGAACTGCCCAAACTATATGTCCGCGACCGGAAACCGCAGCCGCTAAAAATTCCGGAGATTGTTCCGGCTGGAATCACGACGAGCGAACCGCCACTCGACCTGGCATATCCCGGCAGCGCCTACACGGCTGGCGTTTCGAAAGGGTATGCCACGGTGGGTGTGATGCTGGACGCGAACGGCCGCGCCACGGATTTCTTACTGATCGCTTACTCGCAGCCCTATTTCGGAGACGCCTTGTTACGTAAGGCCCGCAAACTCACCTACGCGCCGTTGCGTGCAAAAGGTACGGCTGTTCCCTCCCGTTATCTGGTCGGTTACACGTTCTATCCGGACGCGCCTGTGATCATGAATGCATCGACTGCCTTGCGGCATCGGATCGAAGAAATTTCCGGTCGTCCCTATTTCGCCTATAGCCCCCACCTTCAGAGCGAATTGGATACACCGCTCGAGGTGATCGAGTCGGCCGTGCCGCTTTTTCCCGGGGGCTTTGCGCGAGAACCGGGCAAGGTGGTGGAAGTCGCGGTTTCGTTTTACGTCGACGAAACCGGTCGATTAAGGCTGCCAAATGTCGACGCCACCGCGTCGCCTCTCCTCGTGCCAAACGCGATCGAAGCGCTTCGCCAATGGAGATTCAAGCCACCCACGATCCGGGGAAAACCAGTCCTCGCCTACGCCCGTACGCTCGTGCGTTTCGAGCAGGACATACCTTGATGAGCGATGCCGCTTTGCGCTTCCCGCGATCGATTCCGTTTGAGCATTCACGAAACAGGTTCTTTGCCTGTTCGAGGAAACACTTGGCTGCATCGGCGCGCTCAGGCCCGCGGTTTCCGACCCATGCAAGTCATCCAACTTTTCTACTGCTTGTGGCGATCCACCTGTTCACATAGACCTGCGTTCGTACCCAACTCTTCCGACCCTATGACGAGTTCTAGCAAATCAAAGACGACGCGGGCGGCAACGCTCGCCGATGTCGGCCGTGCTGCGGGCGTTTCTGCGATGGCGGCTTCCACCGTGCTCAACGGCGCTCGCACCTCCTCTCGCATCGCCGCGAATACGCGCGAACGCATTCTCGAAGCGGCTGCCCGACTGCGCTACCGGCCAAACGCCACCGCACGCGCACTGGTCAACCGGCGCATGAACACGATTGGCGTCGCGGCCAACATCGGAAATGGGGAGCTGAACAACTACGCGCTCGAAATCTTCACCGGTATTTTAGGCGCGGCGGACCGGACGGCGCAAAATACGACCATGTTTACGCTTCACGATTGGAATCGTGACACCGCGCGTCTGCACGGCTGGTGCGATGGACGCATCGACGGTTTGATTCTAATCGCGCCGACGCTCACACGCGCCGCCGCCAAGCTGCTGCCGACCCATACTCCGTTCGTCGCCCTGCATTCGAACGTGCCGATGCCGAATGTGGTGAACATCGAAAGTGACGAAGAAAGAGGAGCATTTGAGATGGTTCTCTACTTGATCGCGCAGGGTCACCGGCGAATCATGCACGTGAGCGGTGACCGTGGTCTGGTAGGACCGGAGCGACGCATCAAGGGCTACAAACGCGCCCTCGCGGCCGCCCGAATCCCGTTTAATGAATCGCTGTTCGTGGAAGCGAACTTTGGCGAGGGTGGTGGTCGGTCGGCGATGCGCAACTGGATGAAGGAGCACGCGGGCGAGCCGATGCCCGAAGCCGTGTTTTGCGCGAACGATGGCATCGCAACAGGCTGCCTCGAGGTTTTCGCCGAATCGGGGTTGAGGGTTCCGGAGGACGTCTCTGTGGCCGGATTCGACGACACCCTCGCAGCGCGCACCACCGTTCCGCAGTTGACGACCATCCGTCAGCCGCTCCGGGCAATGGGAAACCGAGCGGTCGAGGTGCTGCTCAGCTCGATCGAAGCTCAAAGCGAAGGGAGAGAGTTGGTGATCGAGAAGCCTATTGTCTTTCCGGTTGAAATGGTCGTGCGTGCGTCGGTGGGAATTCCTCCTCTGGCGGCTCGTCTTGTGCCTCCGCTGAACCACGTTCGGGGTTAGCGGAGGAGCCGGGTTTATTTGGCTTTCCATTACGTGGGCCCGGAGTTTGATCGATGAGTCTATTTATAGAATTATCCATGAAGAACGTTCGTCTGCACTTCCCTCGCATCCGACCAATCGCCTTTGAAGGCGTAAAATCGGCGAACCCGCTCGCGTTTCGCCATTACGATCCCGACGAGGTGGTCGATGGGAAATCGATGTCGGCGCATCTGCGCTTTTCCATTGCCTACTGGCATTCATTCCGGGGCGTCGGTTCCGATCCCTTTGGCCCGGGCACCATTCAGCGACCGTGGGAAAAAGGCACGGATGCCGTCTCCATCGCGCTGCTCCGCATGGATGCCGCCTTCGAATTTTTCCAGAAAATCCGCGCTCCATTCTGGTGCTTCCACGACCGTGACATCGCGCCGGAAGGCCGCTCGCTCGCCGAGAGCAATCGCTATCTCGACCGCGTGGTCGCGCACGCGAAGGACCTGCAGAAGGCCACCGGCATCAAACTCCTCTGGGGCACGGCCAACCTTTTCAGCAATCCGCGCTACATGTCTGGAGCATCGACCAACCCCGACGCTCACGTGTTTGCCTACGCCGCGGCGCAGGTGAAAAAAGCGCTGGACGTGACCAAGCTGCTCGGTGGTGAAAACTATGTGTTCTGGGGCGGTCGCGAAGGTTATGAGACGCTGCTCAACACCAACCTCAAGCGGGAGCAGGATCATTTGGCGGCATTCCTGCACATGGCCGTGGACTACGCCAAGGACATCGGTTTCAAAGGCCAGTTCTTGATCGAGCCGAAGCCGAAGGAGCCGACGAAGCATCAATACGACTTCGATGTGGCGAGCGGTATTGCTTTTCTGCGTACGTACGGGCTGGAGAAGTTTTTCAAGTTCAACATCGAGACCAATCACGCGACGCTCGCCGGGCACACCTTCAACCACGAGATCGAGGTGGCCGCAGCTCAGGACATGCTCGGCTCGATCGATGCGAATTCGGGCGACATGCTCCTTGGCTGGGACACCGATCAATTCAACACCGATGTCAAGGAACTGACGCTTGCGATGGTTTCCATTCTGCGAGCCGGTGGGCTTGGCTCCGGCGGCTTCAACTTCGATGCGAAACTGCGCCGGCAGTCGATCGACGTGGAAGATCTGTTTGTCGCGCATATCGGCGGAATGGATGCGTATGCCCTCGCCTTCAAACTGGCGCGCCGGATCCTGGCGGATGGCAAATTCGAGCAGTTCGTCGCTGAGCGTTATTCCAGTTTCGACGCCGACTATGGCCGGGACATCGAAAAAGGCCGGGTCGGTTTCAAGGAGCTGAACAAGCTGGTGCTTTCAAAACTCGGCGAACCGAAGCCGCGCTCAGGCAAGCAGGAGTATCTGGAAAACCTGCTCAACACCTATCTCCACGGCTAAAGACCGTAAGAATTCAGCTCCGCCGCAAAACGCGTTTTGCGGCGGACGGGAAGAACCCCGGTTTGTTGTATTGTAGCCGAGCTCGCTGAGCTCGGCCCGCCCAATCCGTAGGCCGCGAGGGCCGCGAGCTTGCTCGCGCTTCAATCGCGCCAGCAAGCTGGCGGCCTACAGTTTACCATTCCGAATCTTCGGAAATCGTCCCGGCCAAACGGGTAAAACGAGCCGTATGACAGAAGAAAGGTAAAGCGATTGCATTTATGCATTGCTAATGCCATGAGATGGCATTGTCACTTGGCCGCCTTCAACTCACTCCAACCCTGCAAGCGGTACAATCTCCGTCGCTCTGCACCGTTGGCTAACGATGTCTATTCTTCCGCTTCAGCTCTCTTGAGCACCGCGCGTGTGCGCCTCGCTCCGTTTCGATAGTCAACGCTCGATAAGCTATCGGTGATTTTCAATATAGCGCCAACCGTGCGCTATATGATAAAATGCCGGCATCTATATCCATCCGGGATGGTACGTCCGACTGCTCCTAAAAGGAAAGTTTCTATATTTGCCCGCGCTTCAATCCTATGGGCCATGTATTTGGATCCTTGGCGGATTCAAATTCGCTCTTGTTTCGGGCACGCTTTCGGGCCGGCCTTGCTGCTGCTTCAGCCCTGCTAGTCGTTTTATTTTCGGCCGCGATCCGAGCGGAGGTGGTCGATGCTGTGCTTGTACGCCATGCGCCTTCGATCAACGGCTCGGTCGTCGGTTCGATCCAGATGATGATGGGCGAGTCGGTGTCGATCAACAGAGGTGCGAGTATCTCCGGCGACCTGCGCGTGCCAGGCGTGCCGACGATAACATTGAATACCGGTATCACCTACGGCGGCACCGAGATCGGAACCGGAAGCACGTCGCCATCCGGTTATTCGATCGCCGTGAATAGTAGAAGCACGGTCGAGCACATTGTGACGCAGACCGATCCCGTTACGCTGCCTGCGGTGGCCTCGCCGCCGACTCCGACCGGTACGCAATCGGTGACGATCAACAATTCGACCGATAGCCCGGGCAGTTTCTCGACACTTCTCAACCTCACGCTCAATAGCAATGTGGGCCAGTTCACGATTCCAGCCGGCACGTATGGTAATTTTACCGCGAATGGAGGATCCGGCTTCACCCTTGGCGTGGCCGGTGCATCGAC
>DAITQE010000277.1:0-5575 GCA_036833235.1 Opitutus sp. | reverse complement strand
TGCCCTCGGTGCTCGCCATGTAATCGAACACGTCGTTGATATCGAGCATCGCGAAGTCAGTCATCTGCTCCTTGGTCATCACCGTGATCGACTGGCCCAAGTCCTCGATCTTCGAGTTGAGGCGCGTGCCGGACATCGTGTTGGCCTGGAAATAACCTTTCGTGTCGGCGACGACTTCGAAGGGCGAGAGGGTGACCACCTGGTCATCAGGGTTGCTGCTGGCCGAACTCGCCTCGACCGGGATCGGTTTTTCCGTCGCAGGCTTGGCCGCGTCCGGTGCCGCGGTGGGGGCCAATTGCGCAAACGAAGTTGTCGTCGCGGCGGTCAGTGCAAGCAGGAGCACGCGGATGCTGGGCATCCGGTAGGCGCTCCGAATCAAACAGTGGTTTGATAGGTTCATGTGGGGTTTCGGGTTCGAAGAGGGCGTGTGGTGTTACGCGCCCTCCGGCTCAAGTGGGATACAGTGAGGAGTGTATTCTTTTGGATCAGGCGCTTCTACCGCCTAAAACGCCAATTTCTGCCTGGATACTAAGGGCATTTGTCAGCCTGGTCGGTTTGCCGAATGCGACGGATCTGCCTGTTCGCCCAAACCTCGCCAGCCGGCGGGAGACGTTGCAATGACAACCCGCGCGGCTGCTCATGTCAGGTCGTCAGTGTCTGACGGACGGCGGTTCGCCAGCCCTCGTAGTTCGTGGCGACGGCCGTTTCGTTCATGCGCGACCGATAAATCAACGCGTCGCGACAAATCGACGTAAGCCCATCAATCGCGTCGTGGTGGTTAAGGCCGAGTTGAGCCGCAAACACAGCACCGAGAGGCGAACAATCCGACATCGTGCTGACGGTAGGTATCAATCGTGCCGATGAGCGCAGAGCCATCTGCGAGCTTGGCGGCCAACTCCGGTCGGTTGCGTACGAGCCATTGCAGCTTCGATGCCGAAAAATAGGCGTCGAGTTTGAGGCCGGTCTTCTGATGAATGAGTTGTTCGTGGCCCGCGCTCAGGTGCGCGGCGCAGTACGCATCGCCGCGGCGGCATTGCCAGACGATCGCGCGATGGAGCGGCTTTCCGGTGCCGCGTTCGAAGACGACAATGGTTTCCCGCTGATTGGTGATGCTGAGCGCCGCGACGTCGTGCCAACGTGCCGCATGCCGACGGACCACGGTGGCAAGAACAGCGAGTACATTGTCCCAGATTTCCTCGGCATCGTGTTCAACCCAACCCGGTTCTGGGAAGTGCTGCTGATGCTCGCGCGATTCGCGGTCGACGACGAGGCCGTCCGCATTGAACAGCACGGCCTTGGTGGCGGACGTACTTTGATCGAGCGCGAGAAACAGAGGCTTAACCGGTAAGTGGGCCATGGAGACGCAGCAGGACGTGATCGAACTCAGCGGCAATGAACGTGCCGACGCCTTCGCGAGCCGGAAAAGCTATTACGGCTACGGGGCAAGCAGCGTGCGAGCGACGGCGGCGATGCCCTCCATGGTCAGACCGTAATGACGAAAGATGTCAGCCTGACTTCCCGTAACGGTGTATTCATCGGGAATGCCCATGATCTTGAAGCGCGTGGCGATGCCGGCCTCAGCGATCACGCCGGCGACGGCTTCGCCCAAGCCGCCATTAACCATGTGCTCCTCGGTGGTGACGATGGCCCGGCATTCGCGAGCGGCGGATAAAATTGCCGCGCGGTCGAGCGGCTTGATCGTCGGCATACTGACCACGCGGCAGCTTAAACCTGCTGTTTCTTCCAAGTGCCCAGCGGCGAGCAAGGCATGGACCACCGTTTCTCCCGACGCCATGAATGCGACATCGTGGCCGGCCCGGAGCTTGCGCGACTGGCCGAAGACAAAGGGCACGTCAGGCCCTGGCAGCGTGTAGACCGGGGCTTTGCCAAAGCGAAGGTAGACTGGTTTGTCATGCGCGGCGGCGGCGCGCACGGCAGCGCGGGTCTCGGTGTTGTCCGCCGGGGCGACGATCGTGAGGTTGTTGATTGCCCGCAGCGCGGCGAAATCGTGAAGCGAGTGGTGCGTGGTGCCGAGTGCGCCGTAGCTCACGCCGGCACTGATCCCGACGACGGTCACAGGGTGGTCAGAATAACAAATGTCGTTCTTGATCTGCTCGAGCGAACGGGCGGTGACGAAGCAAGCGGGAGACACGGCAAAAACCTTCTTGCCGCAGGAGCCCAGCCCAGCGGCGACGCCGACCAGGTTTTGCTCAGCGATGCCGACTTCGACGATTTGTTTTGGCAGCGCCTGCCCGAATGGCCCGAGTTTGCCCGAACCGCGCGAGTCGGAGGTGACGACGAGAATGTTTCGATCGGCTTTGCCGAGGGCTAGCAGCGTGTCGGCGAATTCTTCCAGGTTGGCGCGCCCCATCGCGAGTCCGAGTTTTTCGGCGACGGCCTTCGCCGCGGGAGAATACATCGAAGGCGCAGGTGCACTCATGCGGCACCTCCCAACAACGCCGCGATCGCGGCATCCAGCTCGGCGTTGGCGCGGGCGTATTCATCGTCAGTTGGCACGCCATGATGCCATTTCGCAACGTCCTCCATGAAGCTGACCCCCTTGCCTTTCGTGGTGCGGGCAATGATACAAGACGGTTTCCCGGCCTGGATGGGCTGCTCAAGCGCAGCGATGAGCTCAGCGTAGTCGTGACCGGGGACCGAGCGCACGGCCCAGCCGAAGGCGGCCCATTTCTCGGCGAGAGGTTCGTGGTTCATCACATCGTGCGTGCGGCCGGTGATCTGGAGAGTGTTGCAGTCGATGATCGCGGTCAGATTGTCCAACCGGTAATGAGCGCCGGCGAGCGCGCCTTCCCAGTTTGAGCCCTCCGCCAATTCACCGTCGCCGAGCAGGGTAAACACGCGGAAGCCGGCATCATCCATTTTGCCGGCCAGCGCCGTCCCGACGGCAATCGGCAAACCGTGACCGAGGGCGCCCGTGTTCTGCTCGATGCCGGCAACGTGCCGCGTGGGATGCCCGACATAGTCGGACTGGTAGGCGCACAGCGTTGCGAGGTCGGATTCTGGAAAAAAACCACGGTCGGCGAGGACGACGAAGAGCGCCTCGACGCTGTGACCCTTGCTTTGGATGTAGCGATCGCGCTTCGGATCTGAAAACGTGGCCGGCGAGACGCGGAGAATCCGGTTATAGAGCACGTTGAGGATGTCGAGGCAGGACAGGCTGCCGCCGGTGTGGCCGGCGCCGGCATGCTTGATCCAGCGCAGGACACTGCGACGATAACGGAGCGATTTGAGCGCAAGTTCGTGATGGGAAATCATGGTTATTCCTGCGGGGCCTCGTGGTGGTAGACCTCCCAGCCAAGGTAGGTGCTGAAGGCTTCGGCCAGGATGCCAGCGGTGCGCGAGGCGTTCATCACGACGTGGTGCTCGAATCCTTCGCGGCAGATGTGACGCAGCAGTTTTTGCAGCCGGGGGACGCGGGCGACGGCGCGGTTGCCGAAGGTCCTGAGTTCGTCGTCGGTCAGGTCGCCTTCGCCGACATAGGTGCGGATGACACCCGCCGTATCATCCGTCGTGATGCGCCCGTAGGTGAGCGGGCGCGAGGGGGTGCGACCATCGAGGGCACCCCAGGTGTTCTCGACACCCAGCGTGGATCCAAGAATTGGGGCGTTGAGCACCTTGATGTCCGGCAGGAAGGACTTGGCCCAATTGCCGCAGTGGAACAGGACGCACTTGTCCTCATCGCTGCCGTAATTGTTGTTCCAGTCGACCAAGGCACTCGGCGAGAGCGAGGCAAGTTGCATCGCGTACATCGAGAGCACGCCCGTCACGTCGACCTCGCATGCACTCGGGAGCAGATTCTCGCTCATCATGCTCATTGACGTGCAGACGTTGCAGCCATGATTCGCCTGCAGCGACGTCCAGCATTGGATGGCGGTCGCGTCGAGGAAGTTGGTGGCGACATAGTCGTCGAGGATCACACCAAGACGCGCCATCAGGATGAGTTTCGCGGGAGGAACCGCGGTGGTGTTCGCGTAGGCCTTCATCTCCTCGGTCTTGGCGACGAGGCGCGCATCCTTTTCGCCGAGTTTGCCGGCCGCGCCCAGGATTTCCGAAAGATCGACGGTGGTGACGCTGATGCCGTGGCGTTCGAGGATCTTTTCCGAATAGCGGACGGTGTTGAACGCGCCGGGCCGGGCGCCGACCGCGCCAATTCTGACCTTGCGCAGGCCTTGGACCACACGACAGACGGCTAGAAATTCATGAAGATCGGCACGGAAAGACACGCTGGAAGGGTGGACGACGTGCTGGCGCGTGAGGGTGTAGGGGATGCCCGCCTGGCGGAGATTGTTGCAGACCGAGATCTTCCCGCAAAACGCGTCGCGGCGGCGAATCACGTCGAGCCGGTCAAGATCGTCCGGATACGCCTGCACGAGGACCGGCACGTTGAGCGCGGCCAGTTTCAGCGTGTCGGCGACTCCCTTCTCATCGCCAAAATTCGGCAGGCAGACGAGCACACCGGAAATGCGGTCGCGATGCTGGCGGAAAAGCTCGGCACATTTCCGGGCATCGACATGCGTTTCAACCCCGCCGAGCTTGGAGGCGGAAGGATCGAGCATCACTGCTTCGACGCTTAGCTCCCCGAGCAGCCTGGCGACATCGGCGCGCGCTTCCGCGACCAGCTTGTCGGGAAAAAAGTCACGGTTGCCGAAGACGACACCGAGGACGGGTGGGCGGATATTCATGGACGATGGGGAAGGTTTCGCGCGCAATGCCATGCTGGCTGGCGGAAAGGTCAGCGCGACGATGGGATGATTCTAGCACGACCGAACCGCGACCGCTCCGCCGTTTTGCTGGTCTTATACCGGTAATGTAAGAACGAATCACGGCACGCCCCTGCGAGGCCGCGACCAGATACTGGATACATGAGCGACGCCCGAATCGGGTTGGAAAGAAGGCGAAAGGACTGCAGCGACCTGCTGGTCGCGGTCAACTGCCTGGCGGAACGAGGCGGCGGGCCCAAGCGGTTAACTCCCGGACCCCCGAGATTAATTAATCCTCCCTCGCGTTGGTTGAAAAAATACGGCGTGCGCAGCTCCGCGGGAGTGGCGATTTCGAGTCCGCTGCGGCGCGGGCAAAAACCTCCGATTACCGTGTGATCCGTTTCCCACCAGTGGAACCGGCCGCCAGCGTCCGGGAAGAGCTCATTCAGCAGCAGGGCGCGGCGCAACTCTGCCGACGAGGCGGACAGCACGGCGGGAGATTTGGCATACGAGATCTTCAGGGGGCGGTTCTCGCGGAGATGGGTGGGCGTAGCTGGTGAGTGTAGCAGGCGCTCATACGACCTCCACTCCTCCGTTCTCCCAATACTTCCGGGATTCTAATTACCGTCGGGCGAGACAGGAAGATTGATCTCGGCCGAGTAGCGTGATGAACGAGCTGGACAGAATGGCGGTCAATTTGTTGCCGGAATGTGCTTGTGCCGCCACGCAGGATATTCCCGCTCGAGCAGACTGGCGGCCCAGGTGCCGTGGTAGTCGTAACCGCTGCGGCGCTCGTAGCCGATTTCGGAGAACGTGTAGGCGGGCCGGGAGTCGCGATCCATGTACAGCGGACG
>DAITQE010000276.1:0-5577 GCA_036833235.1 Opitutus sp. | reverse complement strand
TTCGTCGAAGATTTTTTGCTGTTCGGGCGTGAGCACCGCGCGCACTTGCTGATGTACGGCCAACATGGTTTCGCGGCGTTTTTCACGAATATCGCCAGCCGCTTGAGCCGCTGCCTCGCGGTCCGCGCGCATCTGCTGCTCGGCTTTGCCAAAGATTTCCTTGATCTGTGTTTTCTGCTCGGCGGTCAGATGCAATTTCTCGTCGAGTTCCTTCATGCGACGCTGACGCATTTCTTTCATGCGTGGGCGTTCGTGACCAGCGGGCGGTGGGTTGGGGTTGTCCGCAGCGCGGCCGGCCGGCGCACCGGCAATTAAGGCCAGCGCCACCAGAGAGAGAAGTTTAATGGATGTTTTCATAGTAACGCGCACCAAGACGCGGCGATGTGCAGCGGGTTACGCTCTTTTCAGCCGAGCTTGCCGCGCCCATCGTTCGACTCCAGCGTGCCGCGGATGATTGAAGTCTCGGGACTCACCAAGCGTTACGGCGATTTTACTGCGGTGCGCGATCTCTCGTTCACGGTTCGTCCGGGCGAAGTGCTGGGGCTCGTTGGTCCAAACGGCGCCGGGAAAACCACCACGCTGCGGAGTATCGCCGGCATCATTCCCATGAGCACGGGAACCGTGTCCATCGCCGGGCATAATCTCGCCGTCGATCCGGTGGGCGCGAAGCGCATGCTCGCATTTTTTCCCGACGAGCCGCGGCTTTTTGAATATCTGACCATTCGGCAGCACCTAGCGTTCGTCGCCCGCATTTACAGTATCCAAAATCACACGGCGCTGGCGCAGCCACTCCTTGAAGAACTGGAAATCGCCGACAAGGCGGATCAGCTCCCCGGGGCGCTTTCGCGGGGCATGAAACAGAAACTCGCCATCGCCTGCGGGCTGTTGCACGGGCCCTCCGTCTTGTTTTTCGACGAGCCACTGACCGGTCTCGATCCCCTCGGCATCCGGCGAATGAAGGACTCCATTTTAAGGCGCGCTCGCGCGGGCGCGGCAATTGTGTTGAGCTCGCATCTGTTGCATCTGCTCGAAGAGGTGTGCTCGCACGTGTTGATTTTAAAAAAGGGCGAGAAGATCGCCGATGGCAGCATGGCCGACGTGGCGACCCGGTTTAGCAACGGCGAGGCGGCCGTGAGTCTCGAAGACGTGTTCATTCGCGCCACCGGCGGTTCAGAAAATCGAAATTTCCCATGGTCGGCGCGCTGCTTTACCTGCGACTCACGTCGTTAAAAAATCTCTTCCGCACGCGCCTGCTGCGTCTGCGGCAGCCAAAGTATTTCGTCGGAGCCGTGTTCGGCGCCGCTTACTTCTATTTCTTCTTTTTCCGCCACGTCCGTTCCGGTTCAGGAATGATGTTGAGAGGCGGAGTGTTCCATCAGTTCCCGGCGAATGTGACCCCGCTCCTGCTCGGCCTGGGCGCACTCGGCCTCTTGGTGGTCGTCATTGGAATGTGGGTACTGCCGAGCACGAAGCCGGGGTTCAATTTCAGTGAAGCGGAAATCGCCTTCCTGTTTCCCGCGCCGATGACGCGACGGTCGCTGGTTCACTACAAGCTGTTGAGCACGTTGTTCACGTCGCTGCTGCAGACGGTGTTTTTCTCACTGATCTTTAATAGTCAAAGTCTCTTGACCGGGCGCGCGCTGCAGATTGTCGCCGGCTGGTGGGTCGTGTTGAGCTTTCTCAGCCTGCATTATTTGGGAGCGTCACTCACGATTGCACGGCTCGTCGAAAGCGGCGTCAGCCCGCGACGACGACGCGCGGTCGTACTCGCAGCCATCGGGCTGGCGATCGGCGGCACCGTGCTGTGGACGGGCCGAAACCTTCCGAGTCTCTGGACTGCGCCATCCTTGCCGGCGTGGGCACTCAGTATTTTGAACAGTGGCGCGCTGCCATGGCTGCTCTGGCCGTTCCGCCTCATGCTCCAGCCTTTCTTCGCCACCGGAGCGAGGAGTTTCCTGGCGGCGCTGGCGCCGGCGCTACTCGTTTTGATCGCGCACTATTTTTGGGTCGCGCGGACGAACGTTGCTTTTGAAGAGGCTTCGATTGCCGGCGCTGAACGCCGGGCCGCGCGTTTGGCCGAAGCCATTCGGACTGGCAAACGTTCGGTCAGCGCTCCTCCCACCGTAGGACGGCGCCCGCCGTTTGATCTCGGACGAGCACGCTGGCCGGAGCTCGCGTTTCTGTGGAAAAACCTCCTGTCGACTCGGCCCTGGTTCACCCCGCGTGGCTGGCAGATCTCTGCCGCTGTGTTGGTCGGCGTTAGCGTGATCCTGCAACGCGTGATGGGCAGCTCGTATTGGATGGCGGGAGGCACACTCGCGACAGTTGGCGCGATCGGAGCCGGAGCAGTGCTCGTTTACGGCCCGCTGCTCAGTCGTCTCGACCTCCGTCAGGATCTGGCCAATGCCGATATTTTAAAAACGTATCCGCTCCCGGGTTGGCGCGTGGTGCTGGGAGAGTTGCTGGCGCCGACGGTAATCCTAACGGGCTTCATCTGGCTCGGATTACTCGCGTGGCTGCTCGGCCTCCATGGTCACCAACCGCCGAACCTCTCGGCCGTTTGGCTCGGCGAGCCGATGCGCGTGGTCTTCGCTGCGTGTGTGGCCGCGCTTACGCCGCTCGTCGTTGCGCTCGAGCTGCTCGTGCCGAATGCCGCGCCCGTGGTTTTGCCGGGATGGTTCCAAACCGTCCGCACGCCGGGCGCCGGGATCGATTTGATGGGGCAGCGTCTCATCTTTGGTTTCGGGCAGGTTTTTGTGGTAACGCTCGCGTTGCTGCCGGGCGCCGGGACGGCAGCGCTGCTGATTTTCTGTACGCAATGGCTGGTGGGGCCGGCGCTGTCGGTTTGCTTTGCGAGCGTCTCGGTGATGATCGTCCTTATCGGCGAACTATGGTGTGGCGTCTGGTGGGTCGGAGGGCGGTTTGAGAAACTCGATTTATCCGAAACGCGATCGTGACCCCCGAGAAATTGGTTCAAATCGCGGCCGACGCCGTTGGCGCCACTCAGCGAAAACTTCCGCCGGAAATTCGAACCCTGGCACGCTCCATTCCGGTGCACTATGAGAGGCTCCCTGCTCCCGATGTGATGGCAGAAGGTTTTCCCGACGACATCCTCGGCCTGTTCACAGGAAATCCCCACGGCACTGAGCTGGAAGAGACGAATCCGGCGCCACCGCAAATTCTGCTCTATCTTGAAAATCTCTGGGACTTCGCCCACCGCGATGAACGCGCGTTTCGAGAAGAGACGCGGCTCACCTATTTGCACGAACTCGGCCATTATCTCGGCTGGAGCGAAGACGAAGTGTCAGCGCGGGGATTGGACTGACGCGTTTATTGCGCGCCTCAACGAAGAGACATTTTTCATTTCGGCCGGGCGATGAACGCGTCGAGGTACATTTTCCGAAGCTTTTTCTGTTCTTCTGGGTCGGCTCCTTCGATTTCGCTCATCTCCAGAACGTCCGAGATTTTGTTCAACTCCGCGGCAGTGTGCGCGGCTGCCTCGATCTGGCGCGCCCGGGCTTCCTTCGAAATCCCAAAGAGCGGCAGCGTAAATCGATTGAGTACTTTTCGATCGAAAACGGTGAGGTGTTTTTTTACGAGCGCCGCATCGCGTGCCGCTGGTGTGAGAAAAGCATCCGGCGCCACTTCCTTCCCGCGAGGCCGAACGATCAAGCGAGGCAATCTCACCGCGGGCTCAGCCTTCGGAGTCGCGGGCGGCGCGCGAACCACGATTCGCGGCAACAGCACGCTGAGCTCCGGAGCCGCGGGTTCGGCTGGCGCGGCCTCTTCCACTGGCTGCGGCGCGACAGCCGCCGCAGCGGCCTGAGCGGCGAGATAATTGTTACGGATGTGCGGATCGTATTTCGGCAAGCCGTCGCTGATCACCTTTGCGAGCGGGGTTGCTGCTTCCGCGGCCAGATTCCAACCAAGACAACCCGCGAGAATTGCCGCAGTGAAAGCAGCCCCTGACCCGTTGATCAGCGAAACACCGCGCGACATGCGCCTCTTAGGAAACGCTCCAGCGGAGAAAGGTCCATGCAACGTCAGGGTCCGGCCATTTCGCGTTCCGACTGGACGCGCTTCTTCCCCGAAGCAATGTGACCGGCACATGTCAGGCGGCGTTTGTCGGATTACTCTCCTCGTTTTTGCGAATCTCGTTGGCGGCTGGGCTGTCCCCGGCCGAGCGGCGGCAACCGCCGAACCAACCCGACCGCAGAATTCCGCGCCGCCGCGGTCGGCCCCGCACCAGTCCAAAACATCCTCCGTTTTGCTTGGCATCGATGTATTGGAAGCAACTCGTTTCCGGGCCGTGGCGGGCAAACGCATCGGACTGCTGACGCACGCCGCCGGCGTAAATCGTAATGGTGAGCGCACGATCGATGTGCTGCGTCGCGCCCCAAACGTCCGCCTCGTGGCGCTCTTCGCGCCCGAGCACGGACTCAACGGAAGCGTTGAGGCAAACGCCGATGTCGAGGACACAACCGACGCGCGCACTGGGCTTCGCGTTTATTCGCTCCACGGCAGCAATCGCAAACCGACCGCCGCGCAACTCAAAGGACTCGATGCACTGGTGATCGATTTGCAGGACATCGGGGTGCGCTCCTACACGTACAGCGTGGTGATGCGCTACGCGATCGAGGCATGTTTCGCGCATGGCGTGGAGGTGATCATTTGCGATCGGCCGAATCCCTTGGGCGGTGTTAAAGTTGACGGTCCCATTCTCGAGCGGAGGTTGATGAGCGGCGTCGGCGCCTACGAAATCCCATATGTGCACGGCCTCACGATTGGAGAACTCGCCCGCCTGGCCGTGGGCACACCGGGAGCGCTCGCGTTGCCGGAATCCGTTCGCCGAAACGGGCGGCTCACGGTGGTGCCGATGCGTGGCTGGAGACGTTCGATGCGCTGGCCGGAAACGGGGCTGACGTTCGTGCCCACATCACCAGTCATTCGGAATTTTTCGACGGTGATGGGTTACGCGATGACTGGTCTCGGTTGCGAATTCAGCGGGTTCGAGCACGGCTTGGGGACCGCGTATCCATTTCGTGCACTCAGCTTCAAGGGCATCCCGGCCGATCAGCTGTTGCGAGATCTGCGCGCCTTGAAAATTTCGGGTTTAAACTTCCGCATCGTCACCACGAGCGATGCGCACGGGGCCGCGCAATCGAGCGTGTACGTTGAGGTCACCGACTGGCGAGCGTGGCATCCCACCGAGTTGAGTTTCTACCTGCAGCGACTCGCCTGCCGTTACAATCCGCCCAATCCGTTCGCTGAACTCGATGCGTCGCAGGCGCGCACATTCAACATCCATGTTGGTTCGAGCGCATGGTGGAGAGCGCTCAAGCGGGACGGAGCCCGCGTGAACGTCGCCCGTTTTTTCAATACCTGGCTTGCGCAAGGGCAACGCTACCGGGAGCGCACGCGTCGGTTCTGGTTGTACAACTGAGGCCGCTTAGCAAAACGCGTTCCAGGGCCGTTTTGAAGTGCGGCGGCTTGACCTGCTCCTTACACGCATTTCTGAGCACTATAGGTTGTCGATGCGTTGCGATGCTTGTGCAAATGCCAGCCCCAAGTCAGATC
>DAITQE010000275.1:0-5581 GCA_036833235.1 Opitutus sp. | reverse complement strand
CACGTAATACGTGACACTTAGATTGTTGGGTGGTGGTGCGGGTCGAGGGCATCCGGAGGCGGCGGCGATGGTGCGAGGTGTGAGAAAACAGAGTTTTGTTTCTGGCGGGTCGGTTCGCGTCTCAGTTCGCGGGGCCTGGAATGCTTCCTAATGCGGGAGCATGGTGAGGGGTCGTGTCTCGTTGGTGGGCGGAGATCTTCGCAAGCGGTGAATCAATCGGGCGCGCGGGCACACCGAGGACCTGGCTGGCGATCTCGTTGGCCGCATCGACTCGCGCGAGCGGGCGCAGGGCGGCCCGCCATTCGCGCCAAATCCGCCCTTGATCGGCGAAGGCGCGATGCAGGGCGGCCAGCACAGCGTCAGGCGTTTCCGCCAGAGCGCCGACGCCGTGACGGCGAAGGAGTTCGTAGTTTCCCTCCTCCTGGCCCGGAACGATTTGATTTACGATCATCGGGCAGAGAGCCGCGATTGCTTCCTGCGTGGTGGCGCCACCCGCTTTGCTGATAACGATGTGATGCGTCATCAGCAGGCGGGGAATTTGATCGGTCCAGGCGAGGATTTTCGCCGGATGGTGGCGCTTGGCGGCGTAACGCACCAATTGCGAGTGGAGTTTCACGTCACGGCCAACGGCGCAGGTGATGTCCCACTCATTTTCGGCGAGGAGCAGGCGTGCGGTCTCCGCGGCGTGGCGTGTACCTGAATTTATGATATGGAGGACGCGCGGCCGCGCACCCGGCGCGAGATCGGGCGGAGAAAGCGTACTCGCATGCAGCGCAAAAAAATCGGGCACCGGAAACCCGCAGATGTGGACGGCGGCTGGATTGATCCCGGCGGCCAGCAGCACCTCGGCTGAATCTTGATTGGGCAGAAACCAGCCGGTGCACCCGGCGCGCCACCAGAGGGAGTGAATGCTAATGGAATCGGTGACGACATTGTACACCGGCGGCAGGCCGCCGCCCCGGCGGACAATTTCCTCGAGGAAAAACGCGTACAGCGGGTACGTGCAGCAGATCGCCCGCGGCTGCTTCTCCGCGATCAAGCGAGCCAGCAGACGAATTTCGCGACGAAACAGCCACAGATGCCGTTGAACAAAACTCGAGCGGTCGATCCAACCATAGACGCGACTCCAAAGACGGGGCGCATCGTTGATCACGGTAAGATAGAGCGATCGCGTCAGCGCGTTGATACGCGGGGACACCTGCGCGAAGGGGTCGGCGACGAAAGCCGTGCCATGCCCGGCGTTTCCATCGAATGCGGCGGCAAGCGCACGAGCCGCGGCGTTGTGACCTTCGCCGTAACCGGCGGTCAGGATGAGCACACGATTGGTCATTTGCTTAATGTCATTCCGACTGTTTTTGCCGTTGCGAAATTGACGTCCACGGTGAGCGAGCTTCGGTGCTGACGAGGCTTGCGGTAGTCGTATCGAAGTGACTTGAAACGGCGGGAAAAACCACGGGCGGGACGCCCGTGCCACGTGCGCGAGTCTCGTCAACCACCGCGAGCAAATCCGCCTCGAAGCGTGCCACGACGTGATCCCACGTTTGATCGAGCAGTGTGCTCCGGGCGGCGTATCCGACCCGACGGCGCAAGGTTGGAGTGGTCGCGAGTGCGATCGCGGCGGCGATGAATGCGCTTGGGCTGTCACACGGAGCCGTCAGCCCGTTGACGCCGTCGCGGACAAACTGTCGGGCCGCAGCGTAATTGAAACCAACGACGGCCAGACCGCTTGCCATGGCTTCAGTGAGCACGTTGCCAAAGGTCTCTGTAAGGCTGGCGTGGATATAAATGTCGGCGGACGCATAGTAGCGGCCGATGTCTTCGCGGGAGAAAAACCCGGCGAAGATGGCCTCCGGGTGCTGGCGCTGAAGCTGCGCTCTCAGCGGACCTTCACCGGCGAGCACGAAGCGCAGCTTGGGGTTGGCGGCGCGCATGGCCGCATAGGTTTCGAACAGGAATGGGTAATTTTTTTCGGCTGCCATTCGACCCACGTGCAAAACCACGACGTCATCGGCGTTGGCGCCCCACGAGGCGCGCAGTTCAGTCGAGCGACGGGATGGCGAGAAATGGTGCAGATCCACGCCGCGCGAAAGCACAAGGAGATTGCGAAAGCCGACTCGGCGCAGTTCATCGCAAAGTTCCGTTGTGGGCGCGAACGTGCGGCGGGTGCTATTATGCACGCGGCGGAGCCAGCCAAGCGCGACTCGATGGAACGCGCCAAATCCATAGTGCCCGGTGTAAGCGTGGAAGTTGGTGTGAAAGCTGGACGTGACCGGAATGTCGAGCGACCGCGCCGCGTTGATCGCGGACGCGCCGAGCGGTCCTTCGGTCACGACGTGGACGAGATCAGGGCGTTGCGCGCGCCAACTGCGCCGGAGCGCGAAAGGCGCTGGAAGCCCGAGGCGGAGTTGAGAATAGCCTGGGACTGGTATGCCTCGGACCAGAATCTCGGAAAACTCGGGACGAGGTTCTGCGGCGGCTAGATCGTCCCGCCGCGGACGCCAGACGGTGACGGTGTGACCGAGTGCGCCCAATGCCCGCGCAAGCCGGCCGAAGGTCATGGCCACGCCGTTGACCTCGGGCGGAAAGGTTTCGGTAACGATGGCGAGTTTCACGAGTGGGATCGGAGCTTAGTTGGCGAACAGGGAACCCGCGCAGTATCCTTAGTTTGGGTGTCGATTGCGTGGCGCGGCGGTTACGATGGCGTAAAAAAATACGGCCCGAAAAAATTGATACACTTCGAGATTGCACAGCTTCCCGCGGTTTCTAGGGTCGCCTCTTTTACGTGAATGCAGTCGCACGGCCCTAAGCGCGTTTACACTCCTCAGTCCTTGGAATTTTGGTTCGATCGTCTCGAAAATGACTGGGCGGTAGCGTTCACCGCCGAGCAGCTCGAGCAAGGGCGGCGGATCTACCGCGAGAGCGAAGTGCGGGAGCTGGAACTCACTGCCAAGGACGCAATTATCCATCGCCGCGTGGAGAAGAAGGACGAGTATGCCGTGATCGAATGGGGCGCGGACGGGCTGACGGTGCGCTCATCGACGACCGACAAGGATCTGGCGCACGCACTCGCGGTCGCTGGACTTCATGAAATCGAGGAATTGGTGGCCGACGAGATCTCGCCCCTGCCCGGCGAGACCACATCCATTTCGCTCGAAAACGGTCAGACCAACGGTGCCGGCCTCGGACACGCGCGTACAGCTACTCCAGCCGGCGCTGCCCACGAGGCTCCGGCCAAGGGCGATATTAACAATGGCAACGGCGCTGGCCCGGCGACGCCGAGCGCGGGCCCGACTCGGACGTTGCTACTTGTTTTCAAAACGAAGAGCGCCGGGCTGACGTTTCAGGCGCTGTGGGCGGAAGCCGACGGCGAGACGCGCCATGCGGCGCTCGGGAACGCGGCCCACGCCAACGGTAACGGCCACGTGACCAGCTCAGAGCGCGCGAAGTTGATCGGCCTCGCGGCCTACGCGCGCAAAGCCCACTTTCATTATCATCAGGACACGGGCGTGTACCTGATGGAGTCGCTCGTCGAGATTCCCAACTTCCTGAAGACGGTGCTGCCGGCCTGGCGGAAGATGTTCGCGGTGGAGTTGGACGAGAAATCGTTGAACCTCCTCAAGGGAACGCGCGCCATCGAGATCGAAGCCGTGGCGGAGCGAATGGACGGTGGAGGCATTGAAGGCCAGTCGAGCGGCAACGGCTCCGGTGCAGCGCCAGGCTCGCCGGCTGACGTGGTTGGCTTGAACCTCCGGTGGATTTTCCGCGCCGGCGAACGCATGCTGACGGACGCCGAGGTCAACACGCTGCTGAAGAAGGGTGGGGCGCCGGTGATTTTGCCCAGTCTCGGCATCGTGGCATTGTCGAGTGAACGGTGGGCGTCGTACAGCGCATGGCGGGACAATCTCGAGGAAACGCATGCGACTGGGACGATTTCGCCCTACTTGGTCTTTTCGCTCTTCAATGATGCGCGGCTCAAACTGACGTTGTCGCCGGAGATCGAAGCGTGGCGGCAGCGGGTGCTCGCGGCGCCGGAAGTGCCACCGGCGTTGCCGGAAGTGCTGCGACCGTATCAGCGCCGCGGTGTCGAGTGGCTCGCGCATCTGTGCGAAGTCGGCTGCCACGGACTGCTGGCCGATGAAATGGGTCTCGGCAAAACGCTCCAGGTGATCTCGCTGCTGGCAACACGCCCGATTGCGGACAAGCCGGTTCTGATCGTGTGCCCTGCGAGCGTTGTTCCAGTGTGGCGGGAGGAGATCGTGAAGTTCCAGCCCGGATTGGTCGTCGATGTGTTGAAGACGGGCAACGACTTCACCACGCGACCCGGTCCGGTGCTCTGGCTCGCGAGCTACACGCAGTTGCGCAAACACCGTGAGCTGCTGCCGAAGCAGGAATTCGGATACGCCGTCCTCGACGAAGGCCAGTTCATCAAGAATCCGGACGCGAAGGTGACGCAGACGTGTTTCGCGGTCAAAGCCCGCCACCGTATCGTGCTGACGGGCACGCCGCTCGAGAACCGGCAGCTCGATCTTTGGAGCATCTTCCGCTTTTTGCTGCCGGGGCTGCTTGGCTCGCGCGCGAATTTTGAGAACGCCCTCAACTCCGACCGCGCGGGAACGCTCGTGCGGTTGCGTGCGCAACTGGCGCCTTTCATCCTTCGCCGGACCAAGAAGGAAGTCGCGCAAGAGCTGCCGGAAAAGATCGAGATGGATCTGCTTTGTCCGCTCACCGACGTGCAGCGCGCCGAGTATGCGCGAATCTGCGGTGAGGGGCTGGAGCGATTGGGCGACGACGTCGGGGCGGCGATGCGCGAAAAATCATTTGGCTTTCTCGCGCTCCTGACACGTTTGCGCCAGACCTGCTGCGACCCTGATATGCTGCCCTGGCTCAAGGCGCCGCTTTCGGATTCCGGCAAGATCAACCTGCTCCTGGAGAAGCTGGCGGAAATCGTGAGCAGCGGTCACAAGGTCGTGATTTTCTCGCAGTTCGTGATGTTGCTGGGGCGGGTACGGGAGGCGCTGATGAAAAACTTTCCCGATCTGCCGCGGTACGAACTCACCGGCATGACGCTCGACCGGTTGAAGCCGGTGCAGCAGTTCCAGAATGCGTCGGGCGCTGCGGTCATGCTGGTTTCGCTCAAGGCAGCCGGGACCGGGATCACGTTGCACGCGGCGGATTACGTTTTCCTGCTCGATCCGTGGTGGAATCCGGCGGTCGAGGCTCAGGCGGTCGATCGCGTCCATCGCATCGGTCAGACGAATACGGTGTTTGTTTACCGCATGGTGACCGCGGGCACGATCGAGGAACGCATTCAGGCGTTGAAGGCTGATAAAAAGGATTTGTTCGACAAATTGATTGGCGGGCTTGGCGGTGACTTCGATTTGAGTCAGCACTTCAGTTCGTTGCGCGGCTTGGTGCAGCTGACGCAGCAAGTGGATCAAGAGTCTCCGGCCGAGCTCGAGCCGTATACGATCGATTAAGTGAGTTGGGGGGCTGAAAACCGCACCGGGGAGCGCGGGCGTCCCGCCCTCTTCGGAAATGAATGCGGGCGGGACGCCCGCGCCCCCAGGGGGCGACTCGTGCT
>DAITQE010000274.1:0-5599 GCA_036833235.1 Opitutus sp. | reverse complement strand
GCACGAGCCATACATGGAGACCGATGAACGCGAACATCAGCCCGGGAATGAGGAAAACGTGAATCGCGAAAAAACGACTGAGCGTCGCGCCTCCGAGCGTCGTCCCACCAAGAATGAACTGCGCGAGCCATCCGCCAATCAGAGGCACCCGGCCCGCTTGCTCGGCTGCAACCACAACCGACCAGGCAGCTGTCTGGTCCCAACGCAGCAACTGTCCCGTGAAACCCATGACCAGCGTAAACCCAAGCAGCAACACGCCGGTGGACCAGCTCATCTCGCGCGGGTATTTATAGGCACCGAACAGAAACGTCTGCGCCATGTGCGCTCCGATCATGAGCACCATGGCGGACGCCCCGTAATAATGCAGGCCTCGCAGAAAGTTTCCGAACGGGGACTCGTTCGTGATGAATCGGAGCGTATCGTACGCCTGGGAGGAAGACGGCACGAACGAGAACGCCAACGCCACTCCCGTCACCACTTGCACGATGAACGCGACGAGCGTCGCACTTCCGAACACGTACCACCACGTCGCATTGCGGGGTACCAGGTGCTTCATCGCTGGACCTAGCAGATCGCTGAGACCAAGCCGATCATCCAGCCAGAGCCACGTCGAAACGATCAACCGCTTCATAAGGTGGTCGTGATCGGAATGGCGGTTGCCTTGATCTGCACGCTGCCATCGAGCACCCGCACATCGTAACGGAAAAGCGGATGCGGTGGCGGTCCCGCCGCCACGCTGCCATCGCGGTAGTAAGCGCCGCCATGGCAAGGGCAAAGGAACAGGTTTGCTCCGGGCATCCATCGCACCGGACAGCCGAGGTGCGTGCAGTGAGCGGAGAACGCCGTGAACCCGGCTTCCGAGTCGCGGCGCAACCACGCGGCGGCGCGCGCCGTCACGCCGGCCCAGGGCAGTGGCGAAGGATCTTCAAAGGTCACGCTCACCGTTTCGCCCACGCGGAAGTCGGCGATCGCACCGACCGTGCGCCACGCGCCCGCGACTTTGCGAAACAAAGGAGCCAAAACAAAACCGGCCGCCGGCGCGCCAATCACCACCGCGCATACCCCCGCGAGCGCGATCGACATTCGGCTGAGAAACTGCCGGCGGGAGACCTGCGCGACCGTCTCGCGCGTCGGCGTGGATGGCGGTTCACCGCGGCTATGATCAGGGGTGATGCTGTTTTCGTTCATGGCGAATGTCTGCGATCCAGCCTGCAAGGGAGAGCGCGAAGAGAAACAGACCGACGGCAAAAACGACCCAGGAGGATATCAGGCCCCAGAAGATGAACGTGATGGCGAGGGCCAGTCCCGCCGGCCAGAAAGTCGGCGCGGGCAAATGCTCGAGCGGCAAGGCAGTCCAGCCGCGAGGGTTTGCGGGGTCGGGGGATTTTTCGGAGGGCGTCATGTGCGGTGAGATTGAGGCTTTGCCGGAGCGCCAAACCAGCGGCCGAGTTCGACCATGATGGCGGCAACGTAAACGAGGCACATCGGTATCCACATTAACAATCCGCCGATCTGTCGGTCGCGTTCCGCCGTCAGGCGATCGCGCATAAACGCCCACGTCGATGTCGCCAGCGGTGCCCGAAACACCGGGCAAACTTCAACGGGCGTAAGCGTGAGGATAATTCCCAACGCCGTGCAGGCGAGGCATGCGGTGAAAAGATACGCCACGCCAAGCCCGGGAATCAGCCGGTGGCGATCGGCAGGGGCGAGGATCGGCCACCAGAACAGGGTTCCCATGGCCAAAAGAGAAGAGATTTGAAACGCGTGCACGCTCGAACTCGTCGCGGCAGCGTTGCACAGCGTTGGCACATGCCAAAACCACATCGATCCCACACCGGCGATCCAGCCGAACGCGGCCGGCCAGCGGCTGCTGACTATTCGCGGCGCAAAATCGCGCGGCAAACTCAGCAAGAGGAGAGCGGGCGTGACCAGCAGCAGAAGAATGTGCTGCGTCATGTGCGCGCTGAACAGAACGCCGTCTGCCAGCGCGTTCAGCGGTGAAAGCAAGGTGATGAGCACCACCGTGACCGCGGCAATGAAGTAGCCCGAACGAGCACCCGCCCGGGCGAGCCAGGCGTACAGCGCGATGGCTGCACCGCACCCGACGAGTACAACGGGGTTCCAGGACCATCCTTCCAAAAGCAGTCGCGTCGGGTTCATAGGAAGCGGGGGAAGACGTACACCGTGGCCAAAACAAAAATCCAAACGACGTCCACAAAATGCCAATACAAGCCGATCGCCACGAGTGGCGATGGCCGCTGCCGGTAATCTCCGGCCAGTGCCAATCCAAGCACGATGAGCAGCGCGATCAAACCTCCGGTGACGTGAAAGCCATGGAAGCCCGTTAGGAGATAGAACGACGCTCCGAAGAGATTCGTGCTGACCGTGACTCCACTGTGGTAGAGATGCCAATACTCGGAACCTTGCCCGACCATGAAGACCGCGCCCAACGTGATGGTGGCGGCCAGCCAGGCCACCATGCCGCCATGCTGGCGACGGCGCTCTGCCACTTCAGCCCGCCAGAGCGTGAAGCTGCTGGCGAAAAGGCACGCGCTGAAGATCAGGGTTTTCGTGAGATCGAGGCTGTCTTTCGCATTGGGCCCGCGCGGCGGTGTGAGATTGAAATAGACAAACACGAGAATGAGCGTCCCGAAGAAAGCCACCTCTGACGCGATGAACGTCCACACGGACGTTCTTGAACGATCGGGAAGAAGCGTGGCATCAGGACCAACCGGAGGATCCGGTCGATCGGGATTTGCTACATCCCACAGCGGACGGCGGCTGTGGAGCGGCGGAAGTGCATCGAAATTATGAACCGGCGGTGGCGAGGTCGTGGCCCACTCCAGTGTCCACGCGTCCCATGGATTATCACCGGCAGGTTGGCCATTGAGAAAGCCGCGGAGCAAGTTCACCACCAGCAACACGGCCGCCACCGCCATCAAACATGCGCCGACCGTCGATACAAAATTCATCCAACCCCAGTTGGGGAAATCCGGATACGTGTACACCCGCCGCGGCATCCCCATGAACCCGAGCACGTGTTGGATCGCAAACGTACCATTAAAACCGAGCACCATCAGCCAGAACGTCCAGCGCCCAAGCCGTTCGGAAAGCATCCGTCCGCTAATTTTTGGAAACCAATAGTGGACGGCCGCGAGGATGGCGAAAACGACGCCACCGACTGCGACGTAGTGGAAGTGTGCGATCAGGTAATAACTGTTTTTCGTCTGCCAGTCCAAGGCCGCTGACGCGTGGGTCACGCCGCTCAACCCCCCGAGCGTAAACTGAATGACGAAGGCGATCGCGTACATCATCGGGACGGTCAGGCGGATGCGCCCCTGGTACATGGTCGCGCTCCAGTTGAGAACTTTGACGCCGGTGGGGATGGCGATGAGCATCGACGCAATCACGAAGAAGGTGTCGGCGACCCGGCCCATCCCGACGGTGAACATGTGATGCGCCCAGACGCCGAAGCTGAGCAACGCGATTGCGACTGAGGAAACCGCGACGAACTCGTACCCGAAGATTGGTTTGCGCGAAAACACCGGGATCACCTCGGAAATTATTCCGAACGCCGGTAAGGCCAGGATGTAAACCTCAGGATGGCCGAACGCCCAAAAGATGTGCTGCCAGAGCACGGGCGAGCCACCGCCGCGTGCCATGAAGAAATGCGTCCCGAGCTGACGATCCATCAGCAGCATCACCAGGCCAGCGTTGAGCACCGGCAGCGCAAAGATCACGATGAACGCGTTGACGAAATTGATCCAGGTGAAGAGCGGCAGGCGCCGCATCGTCATTCCGGGCGCGCGCATGCTGAGGATGGTGGCGATGAGATTGATCCCGGTCGCGACCGAACCGATCCCAAGGACGAGCAGCCCGAGTATCCAATAATCAACGCCGGGCGACGAGTTGTAGGGGGGTTCGCTGAGCGGAGCGTAGGCAAACCAGCCCGCCTTCGAAACGCCGGTGAAAATCGAAAAATGGAGCAGCGCGCCGCCGAAAGGAATCAGCCACACGCTGAGCGCGTTGAGCCGCGGGAAGGCCATGTCCCGCGCGCCGATCATCAGTGGAATGAAATAGTTCGCGAAACCAAACAACGCCGGCATCGCGACGAGAAAAATCATCGTCGTGCCGTGCATCGTGAACAACGCGTTGAACGTGTCGGGCTTGAGCAACGTGTTGTTTGGCACTGCCAGCTGCAGCCGGATGAACAGCGCCTCGAGTCCGCCGATCACGAAAAAAAACAGCGCGAACAACAGGTAGAGAACTCCGATGCGCTTGTGATCGACGGTGGACGTCCAGGCGAGTCGCCAGTGAGCACGCTCCTCGATCGAAAGACATTCGGGCGCAAGCACCGCGGGAGTTGACGAAGACGGGTTCATTGCAACGTCTCAAAATAAGCGAGCAGATGATTGAGCTGCTCGTCGGTGAGTTTGAAGTTCGGCATGAGGACACCGGGTTTTACATCCTGTGGATTTGCCAGCCAGCGGCGGAGATTTTCGGGCGTGTTGGACACAATGCCGGCGCCGAGATAGCGGCGACTCGCCAGGTGCGTGAGATCAGGACCGGCGTTGCTTTTCGTGTCGGACCCTTGAATCGAGTGACAGTTCACGCAGGTCAGACTCTGGAAAAGTTGATGGCCGCGCGACGCATCGCCGTTCACCGCCACGGCCACGCGCTGTTGCTGGCGGACCCACGCTTCGTATTTTTCCCGCGACTCCGCGACGACGACGAACCGCATCCAGGCGTGTTGCGTGCCGCAGAATTCCGAGCAGACACCTTGGTAAACGCCGGGTTTGTCAGCTTCCATCCACACGTGATTACCGGCGCGCGGGACGGTGGTCATCTTGCGCGTGAGTTGCGGCACCCAAAATTCATGCAGCACGTCCGTGCTATCGAGCATCACGGAAATCGGCTGCCCGACCGGAATGTGGATTTCGTTGGCGGTGATGTATCCGAGTTTTGGGCTGCGCACCTCCCACCACCATTGGTGGCCAGTAACGACCAAGTCAGGCTCGCCGGGCAGAGGCGCTGGATCCGCTCGCTGCATCGCTTGCACGGTCAGCCCGAATAGCGTGAGAACGATGAGGAATGGGACGACGGTCCAAACGATTTCGATCCGTTTGTTTCCCGCGACTTGCTCTGGATCAGCATCGCCCTTCCGCCAGCGGTACCGTGCGAGGCTGTAGCCAACGAGTCCTGCCACGACGGCAAAAATTGCTGCACAGATCCATAGTGTGATCACGAACAGATCTGCGATGGCACGGGCTTCGGGAGAAACGGGATCGAAGATCGAACCGGACGAACCGCTCATGCCGCGAACGTGAGCGGCATCAGCCATGCGGCAATCCGCAGATTCAAAGGCTTTCCCTGAATCGCAATCAGGGAAAAGTTTATACCGCCACTAGGTTTTTCTTGGAGGCGCCCGATTCATGCCGGTCGAGAGCGGGGACTAGCTCAACGCGAGGTGATGATAACCCAACGCAGCCCTGCCTCAGGAAGGCCGCCACTAATTCGTTTCAACCACGAATGGACGCGAATTGACGCGAGTAAAGATCTCCGGGGCAAGCCCCGGAGCATTGCAGAAATCGAGGCCGGG
>DAITQE010000273.1:820-5606 GCA_036833235.1 Opitutus sp. | reverse complement strand
CGCCCTATTACGTGGCGCAGTGCCTCAACGTCGAGGTATCGAGCTTCGGCGAGACGGTGGAGGAGGCGATTGCGAATCTCAAGGAAGCAGTGGAACTCTACTTCGAGGACAGCCCGGCGGCGGAGTATCAGCAGATCGACGAAGTGCTGGTCGGCGAAAGCCTGGTGCATGGCTAAGCTCTCAGCTCGGCGCAAGTCGTGGAGATCCTGCTCACGCACGGCTTCGCCTTCGTGTCGCAGAAAGGCAGCCACATGAAGTACCGCGACGCGGCCGGGCACACCGTGATCGTGCCGGCCGGCCGACGGGAAATCCCGCGTGGCACACTCAGTTCGATCATCCGCCAGAGCGGACTGCCGCGGGAGCAGTTCAACTGACGGCGAACCCGGATCTCGATTGGAAAACGCCGGGTTTCAAAGGATCGCGCACAGGAATATGGTTACTGGGAAAGCGTTCGCGGGGCGGACAGCCGACTCGAGAGGTGGTTGTTGGCGACGTTCGCGTCGGCCAAACCGAAGGGAGTCACGAGCTGGCTGGTAAACGTGAGGCTCTCGTTGGCAGTGATATTTTTGGGGTCAACGGGAACGGCTAAAACGTACGATCCACCGGGTGCGATTTCCGGGAGCCGATAATTTTTCGTCATTCCATTCGTGTCGAGATCGAGTGACAGGCCGCTGACCTTTTGCGCGCTGCGATTTTGGATAACGACATCCATTTGGTGAGCTGCGGCGTCATAGTAGTGGCTGGCGATGGCTGGATCGACGCGATGGGGATTCGCGACGTTCATCGCCCACTCGAGGTTGAGAATGCCGTTGCCGTAATCGGGATCGATGCCCGGCGCACCGGCGTCGCTGACGGTTTTCTGAATCACGTCCCATGCGTCCTGCGCGGTGAGCGCGGAATTCTGCGACATCACCGCCGCGATGGCGCCAGCCACCAGCGGCGCGCTGGCGGAGGTGCCATTGACATAAACGCGTTCGTTCTCGAGCCACGCGGTTTGAACGCCGTAACCGGGCGCGGTGATCTGCAACTGTGGACCAGAATTTGAAAAAGCCACCTGCTGCCCGAGCGCATCGACTGCACCGACGGAAATGACGCGAGGATCGGCCGCGGGCCACGAAAGCTGATTCGCCTGGTCGTTACCCGCGGCGGCGACGATCACGGTGCCGTGAGCGACGGCGTAATCGATGGCGGAGTTGAGCGCGGCGGTCGTGGCGTAGCCGCCGAGACTCACATTGATCACGGACGCGCGAGCATCGACGGCGGCGAGGATGGCCTGGGCCACGGCGAAAATATCGCTGGCGCCGTTCGCATCCGTCACTCGAATACTCAAAACCGTGGCGGCGGGTGCGACACCCGGGGCGTCGGCCGAAAGACCGGCGGCGAGGGCGGCGACGGACGTGCCATGGCCGTCTTCGGCTCCGTCGCCCGGGAGCGTGCCGAGTCCAATATTCAAATACTGCACGCGGCCGGCGCCGAACGTGGCGTCTGGCGCCACACCGGTATCGAGAATTGCGATCGTGGTGCCGCGACCCCAGGTTGACCGATCGGCGGTGGCGCCGAGAAACGCGAGGGTGGTGTTGCGGAAGGGCTGCGGATTGCCGAGCGCACGCTCTGCCTTGGCCGGAACGCGTGGAACACGGATATAATGATTGGCGGCGACGTCGGAATAATCGGAACCGTTTTCAAGCAAGTCGGCCTCCAGTGCGGCGAGCGAATCGTAGCGAACGCGAACGACAAGGAGCGCGTCGATCTGGCCGAGAACCGTGAGGCCGCGGTGCTGCGCGCGATTAAGAAAACGCTGATAGGCCTCGGCGCTCCGGAAGGTGAGAATGGCTTCATTGAGGCGGGCTCCGCGGGTGACGAGTAAGCGCTGCAGACCGGCGCGGAGCTCCGGTGCGAGTTGCGCCCGCGATGATGCGCCTGCGGGTGGCTCACCGGACGCGGGGGATGCAGCGGGCGCGGTGGGTTCGCCGATGCCGGAGGAGATTTTGCCGTCGAGCGCGGGAGCGGGCTTTTCTCGGTGTCCGATCGTGAACAGGAGAATGAGCAACCCGGCGGCGAGGAGACCAAGGATGGTGATACGCCGCACGTTCATGCGACCAGACAACGGGAACGGAAAGAAATCACAAGACGGCGCAACACGGTGGTGAAAAGGACGGAGATCCGGCACAAAAGTTACGCGCCGCCGTCGGTGTGAGGGCGTAAAGCTGGGCGGGATAGGTGGTCACCGTTTGGCGGATCCAGCGGTCCAAGGTCCCGGGCGTATCTCAGTTTTCTGTACGTTGCGGGAGAGGCTTTACGCCTCGACTGGATGCGGTCCGTGTAGCGCGGTCAGCCTGACCGCGCTGAGCACGGGCAGGCTGCCCCGTGCTATGGGGACACGACCTTTCGCTTTGATCGTGCAATCCGTTGCGTCGTAGGCCGCGAGCTTGCTCGCGCTTCAATCGCGCCAGCAAGCTGGCGGCCTGCAAGTGACCATTCCAAAACAAAAGACCGTGGTTACGGGGACGACGCCTCGCCGTGCCCGCTTGGCTTTACCTCAACAAGACCAATCGTACCAAGCAATTATTCTCTGCACCATCGAGACTACGGATTTGGTTTTCGCCGTCATGTTGTCGTAATGTGAAAACACTAACCTCTCGCCCGATACCATGCGCGTCCTATTCGTCGAAGATTCCGTTCGTCTCCAGCAGAGTGTTGGCGCGGCGCTGCGACGTTCCGGCTATGCGGTGGACGCAGCAGGCGACGGCGAGGAAGGGCTGTGGCAAGCGCAGTCCAACGACTACGATGCGGTTATTCTGGATATCATGCTGCCGAAACTCGACGGCCTCGAAGTGCTGCGACGATTGCGTGCGGCGGGGCGTCACACGCCGGTGCTGTTGCTCACCGCCAAGGATACGATCGACGATCGCGTACGTGGGCTGAATCAGGGAGCGGACGACTATCTCGTGAAGCCGTTCGCACTCGAAGAACTCCTGGCCCGAGTTCAAGTCCTGTGCCGGCGAAAGTATCACGTTGTTGATACGCGGCTGGTGATTGGAGATCTGACGATCGACACGCTCGCAAAACGCGTGGAGCGTGCCGGGCGGGCGGTGGAATTGACCTCGCGAGAATTTGCGCTGTTGGAATATCTCGCGAGCCGTCGTGGCGCCGTCGTTTCGCGGGCCGACATCGAAGAGCACATTTACGACGGCATGGTTGATCCGATGAGCAACGTCGTTGACTCGGCGATCTGCATCGTCCGACGAAAACTCGCGGAATCGAATCCGCGTCCATTAATCCACACCCGTCGTGGACAGGGTTATATTCTCGACGCCGCTGACGCATGCGCTCCCTCCGACGCCAGCTGACGATCGGTTTGTTGGTCGCGTTCACGCTGCTGCTCGGCGGTGGCGGCGCGCTGGTGTATTGGTCGGTCCGAGCTTCCGTTTACGATCAGTTCGATGCGGCGCTCAAGGCGAAGGCGTTGGTCGTGATGACGGACACGCAGATTTCGGCTGGCCGCGTGAAAGTTTATTTCTCGGATCGGTTTCTCCGCGAGTTCGATCGGAGCGTGGCGACGGAATTCTTTCAGGTCTTCGATGCGCAAGGTCAGACCGTGGCGCGGTCCGATTCACTTGGGGAGAAAAGACTGCCGGGCAAACTTCGCGGCCCCCCGGACGCGCCGGTTTATTGGAATCTGACCCTGCCGAACGGTGAAGCGGGGCGCGCCATCGGCATCGCGTTCGAACCGCGGGTTCGCCGAGCGGAGACTTCGCAAAGCGTGACCGTTGTGGTCGCTGTCAGCCGCCGCCGCGTGATCGACACGATGCGGGAGCTTCGCAATATCCTGGTGGGGAGTGGTGCGGCGCTGCTGCTCTTGACGAGCGTCGTCGTTCCCCTGGTGCTGCGGCGCGGATTGAAACCGCTCGATGATGTCGGCGAACGTATCGCTCACATTGATGCAGGGACGTTGGAGCAACGCTTCGCGGTTGACCGGATGCCCCCGGAATTGCAGCCGATCGGACGTAAGCTCAATGACCTGTTCGCGCGACTCGAAGCCTCGTTCGAGCGGGAGCGACGCTTCAGTGCGGACCTGGCGCACGAGTTGCGCACGCCGCTCGCCGAGCTGCGTTCGCTGGCCGAGCTTGCGTTAAAGTGGCCGGATGAGCGGACGGTTGACAACGACCGCGCGGTGTTGGAAATCAGTTTGCAGATGGAAGCGCTGGTGGCGCGGTTGCTCGCGCTAAGCCGGGCGGAGCATGCAACGCACTCGCTGCAACCGACCCGGGTTGATGTCGGCATGATGGTGGACGGCTTGCTGCAGCCGCTCGCTGGGCGCATCGCGGAGGCGAGGATGATGGTGATCCGCGACTTCGGCGCCGACGCGGATATTACGACCGATCCCGTGCTTTTCGAGTCGATCATCGCGAACCTGTTGGAAAACGCGGTCACATATGGAGAGCCCGGCACGGAGGTTCGCGTGTCCTGGGTTTGGCAGGAGAAACGATTTCAGCTCCGCGTGGTGAATAGCGCTCCCGAACTTACCGCCGAAGATCTTACCCGGTTGTTCGATCGGTTTTGGCGAAAGGATCGCGCGCGTACCGATGGAAATCACGCAGGTCTCGGGCTGGCGTTATCACGATCGTTCGCGGAAACGCTGGGATTGGATTTGAAGGCTACGCTGGGAAACGACGGTGTGCTGGAGATGACGCTATCGGGTGCGGTGTAGTGAGAAATCGGATAGTGACCACGGATAACTCGGATCTGCACGGATGAAAACTCAGTCCCGGATTAACCCGTAGCG
>DAITQE010000273.1:0-810 GCA_036833235.1 Opitutus sp. | reverse complement strand
ATGGCGCTCTTGAAACGGCGAGACGTAAAAAAATCACCAGGGCACCGTCACGGCGCACGAATAGGTGCGACCGAGCGGCGAGCCACCGCGATAACCGGAGATCGTGTCGGCGAACGGCGGCGGTCGGTCGAAGACGTTTTCAAGTCCGATGGCGACGCGCAGGCCACGACCCATTTGGCCCCAGAATGCGCGTTGGAAGCGGTATCCGAGGTTTAGGTCCATCGTCATAATTGCGGGGATTCCAGGATCATCGCTGTTTCCCGCGACGACCGGGCCGGTGTAACGCCAGCGCACACTGGCGTTCCAGCCCAATCGATTCCAGGAGGCCAGACTCTGGAACGTCCAATCCGGAGGATTGAGGTCGCTCGAGCTCTCGTGAACATAGCGAACGCCAGGTGCGATTTCGTAACGCGACTCCAAGATGCGACGAGCGAAAGCGGAAATCCGGAAGCGCCCCCATTCCTGCCACGGCAGAAGGTACTGCAGTGAAAAATCGATGTCGCGGGATTCAGCTTCGCCGGAATTTCCCGGCGTGACGTCGACGGCCACGATATTTCCCGGCAGACCGCCAAGAGATCTCGTCGGGTCGCGCGTTGTGCGAATTACGCGGCCCGGGAAAACGGCTTCATTATTGATGATTTCCTGCGGGTCGAAGGTTTGCTGCAGAATATTATGCCGTTGTCGCACATCGTATGAAGCGGAGAAGTGAAAGCCTTTGAGCAAGGCCGGCTCGAGCGATGCACCGAGCGATGCGCGTGTGGTGTGCGCGGATACGGCGATAATGGTGTCTGTCTCTTATACACATCTCCG
>DAITQE010000272.1:0-5616 GCA_036833235.1 Opitutus sp. | reverse complement strand
GCACTACACTCTTTCCTTCTCCACCCACTCCGGCAACGCTGGCTCGCTGCACTCAACCGTGCGCATCTGCTACCGTTCCGACCCTTGTACGCTGCGCTTCATTAATATGTATCTGCACGCTCTTGCGACTGCTGTCCCCCCGGCGACGTTCACCCCCGCGGATTGCGCAATCCTGGCTCAACAACCTTCCGTTCGCGCGCGCATCAGTCGGCGGTCGAGTTTGATCCTGCAGACTATTCTTCGCACCGATCATGGAATCGCGGCGCGACATTTTGCGGTGCACGATGTCGATCGCGTCTTCGATCTCACGGCGGATGAGCTCAACCTCGCGTTTCGTTCCGAAGGCCCCAAACTCGCCGGCCGCGCGTTGACGGCTGCGCTCAACCAGGCGGATCTCAAAGCGAACGACATCGACGCGCTGCTCATTTGTACCTGCACCGGTTATCTCTGTCCCGGGCTCACCAGCTATGTCTCAGAGCAACTCGGCCTCCGCTCCAACGCGTTCCTGCAGGATTTGGTCGGCCTCGGCTGTGGCGCAGCCATCCCCATGCTGCGCGCGGCCAGCCACATTGTTGCGAGCCAGCCCGGTGCGGTTGTGGCCTGCGTTGCCTTGGAAATCTGCTCCGCGGCCTTCTACCTTGATGACGATCTCGGCGTGCTGATCAGCGCGTGCCTGTTCAGCGATGGTGCCGCCGCCACCATCTGGCGCTCGACAGCGGGTCCGACCGGGCTGAAGGCATTTGATTTTCATACGCTCCACCGCCCGGCCGATCGCGACAAAATTCGGTTCGAGCAACGCGAGGGCAAACTTCGGAATCTTCTCGATCGCTCCGTACCAGAATTAGCCGCCGAAGCGGTGAGGACGCTCTGGGAAGAGCGCGGACCGCGGCCGGTCGCGGGCGTCGTCACTCACACCGGCGGCCGCGATGTGCTAGAGGCGCTGGCTCCCGTGCTCAGTCCCTACTCGCTGGCCGCGAGCATCGCGACGTTGCGCGACTTTGGAAACATGAGCAGCCCGTCCGTTCTTTTCGCGCTGGAGCGCTCGCTTCGCGACAACGGCCACGGAGCCGATGGCGACCTTTGGCTCGTGAGTTTCGGCGCGGGCTTTAGCGCACACAGTTGCCGGGTCGGCCGATAGCGCGCGATTTTCCAATTCGCGCGCCTATTCCCTGCACCATAGGCCGCGAGCCTTGGCCGCCTTTGGCGCCGCCGAAGGCGGGTAAACTCGCTCGCGCTCAAACTGCGCCAGCAAGCTGGCTGCCTACAATTACGAAACCATCTCAAGAACTTGTCGTCGCGAACGCTCTCTTTCTCGTAATCATTCTCTTTTTCGGGGAGAACGAGAAAGAGAACGAAGAACGAGAACGATCAAAAAAACTCCCCGTCATGGCCAAACTCGCTGAACTCGTCGCCTATTGTGACAAACGCACGCGTCGCTCGGAATTCACCGACGCGCCGGGTGCATTTAATGGCCTGCAGATGGCAAATCGCGGCATCGTCACTAAAATCGGCGCCGCCGTGGATGCCGGCGTCGTTCCGTTTCAACGCGCCGTGGCTGCGGACATCGACTTCCTGATCGTGCATCATGGCATGTATTGGGACATGCCCCGCGCGCTGACTGGCGCGGTTTACGAACGGGTCGCAACGTTGATCGATGGCAACTGCGCCGTTTACTCGAGTCACCTCCCGCTCGATTCACACCCAACGATCGGTAACAACGCCCTTCTCGCGCGCCAAGTCGGGCTAAAAATCAGCCGCGGGTTCATTCAAAATTCCGGCGGCCCCATTGGACGCATCGCGCCGAGCAACGGACTTACGCGTGCGGCGCTGCGCGCGAAGTTGGAAAAACTTTATCCCCGCGTCATTGCGATTGAATACGGCGCGGCGGCGCCTCGTCAGATCGCTTTCTGCAGCGGCAGTGGTTACAGCGCAGTCTCGGAACTCGCCGCGGCGGGTGTCGACACGATGGTGACGGGCGAAATCCGCGAGGAGATCTTCAACCGGGCGCAGGAGCAAAAGCTGAATCTGTATCTTTGCGGTCACTATGCGACGGAGGTCCACGCGGTAAAAGCGCTCGCGGCCGAACTTGCAAAAAAATTCCGACTGCCTTGGGCATTCGTGGAGACCAACAATCCGCTGTGAGAATGAATCCTTGGCAAGCCCCGCCAATTCGCGTGGATTCGCCATCGAACCTTTTCATGAAACGCATCGCCATCCTCAACGGTCCCAACCTCGACCGGCTCGGTAAGCGGGAACCCGAGATCTACGGTCACGCCACACTCGCGGATCTCGAGCGGGCGTTGCGCGCGGAATTCAGCGACGTGGCCGAACTGGAATTTTTTCAATCGAATCACGAGGGCGCACTCATCGACAAGATCGCCGCTCTCGCCGAGGCGAAAGCCGATGGGATCGTAATCAATGGCGCAGCTTTCACGCACACCAGCGTTGCTTTGAGGGATGCTTTAGCCGGCGCAGCCGTGCGCACGGTCGAAGTTCACATCTCCAACATTTATCAGCGCGAGGAGTTCCGGCATCGATCACTCACCGCGCCCGTGTGCGTTGCGGTCATCAGCGGTCTCGGCCTGGAAGGATACCACGCCGCGGTGCGTTTCCTCTTGAAGTCCTGAACCGATGCTAGCCGAAGCCTTGCCCGCCTCACCAAGCCCATCGGGCTCCATAGCGCATGGTTCAACGTGGTTGGTTTGTCACACCAAGCCGCGATGCGAAAAAAAATTTGCCGCGTTGATGGCAGCGGAGCGTTTTGAATATTATCTACCGCTCCTGCAGAGCCTGCGAAAATACCAGCGGCAAACGAAAACGTTCACCAAGCCGCTCTTCCCGGGCTATGTTTTCGCCTGCGTTCCGCTCGAGCGAAAGGGGCGCGTCTTTCAGCAGGATCTGCTCGCCCGCGCCATCCCTGTCGAGGACGTGCCGCGTTTCCTTCGACAGTTGGACGATGTCCGCGCCATCGTCGCGTCGGGTTTCGAGCTGAGCGTTCTTCCGCTGCTCACGCGCGGGCGCCGGGTCAAAATCGTCGGAGGCCCGTTGCACGGACTCGAGGGATTTGTGGATGATCCCACGAACCCTCGCGGTATCGTGCTGTCGGTGGATGTGCTCCAACAAGGACTTCTTGTTAAGCTGCCTGCGGAAAATCTTCAGGTTTTGCCCTAGTCACCATGCCCCTTTCCCGAACGTTCCGCCAAGCCGCCAGCCGTTTAGCCTGTTTCGTTGTCCTTCTTGTTGCCTTTGGCAATGTCAGCCGCGGTCAAGCGGTCGTTTCAAACGTCGCGGACGCTACGAAATCCACCCGGCTCGCCCTCGCGAACTTTATCGATCGTCTGCCGGACCTGCTCGATATCGGCCTGCCGAGCTTTGCTCCTCCCGGCACGGTTCGGCTGTATTCGCATCCCAAATTCGGCGATCTGTTGCATGAGGATTATTTCCGTCTGCCGATCGGCGCAGCGATGAAGGTCAGTGAAAACGTCGAGCTCAACGCCGAGGTCGGCAGCTATTTCACCCATGGTCTAGGCGACAACGTCGGCAATGGTTTTTATCAACTCCAGCTCGGGGCCAAGACCGAGTTCGCCGTTTCCGACGATGCTGGCTGGAGCACTGGCCTCGAGTACATCCCCCCCCTGAGCCGGCCGCCGATCGAGATCACTGATGGCGTTCGTCACATCATGCCATCCATGACCTACACTCGCACGGTCGTGCCACGATGGGGACTCGTTGGCTTCGGCACTCTGGGTTTCGATATCATCGATCATACCATTTTGCAGGAAAACTTCCGCCGGAATCAGCTGCACTACAACTCGACCACGCTTACCCTCGGTATCGCCCGTGAATGGCGGCGGATGCATCTGATCCTGAGCGTATTCGACGGAACGACCCTATTGATGAGCCACCAGCATCAAAATGTTTTCGGCATCCGGCCAAGCCTCGGCATCCCACTGCTCCGCCGAGCGGACGGTTCGCCACGCGCGACCGGGACCTTCGAGGGCCGGTTGATCTGGGGGCATGATGGTTTCGAAACGGGAATCAACACGAGCATCCGGATCGATCTTCGCTACCGCCGCGGCCACGCGAAGTGACGATTGTCGGTCGTGCGCTCACCGCGCAACGTTCTCGAACTGTCCGCGTTCGCCGTGCAACGTTCGTTCGCCTGCAGAAGTAGCGCGGCGAGCGCGCAACCTACTCCAAAGGCAAAACAGCGATTCGCATTAATCAATGCCCCAGCATCCACGCAATCTTCATCAGGTGCATCGTTACGCACGCGGCCAGTGCAGCGGCTAAATCATCCACTACGACGCCCCAGCCAGCGGGTAAATCCTGGAGCCGCCGAATGCCAAATGGCTTCACGATGTCAAACAGCCGAAACAACGCAAAGCCGACCAAAAACACCACCCACGGCGGCAACGGTCCGACCAGTGCCCTCCAGTCCAGAAAACACAACGGCATCGCGACAAACTCGTCGAGAATCACTTCGCCCGGATCCTTGCGGCCCAACCGAAATTCCGCCTCGCCGCACAGCGCCACCGCGAGGTACGCGCCGACGGCGCTGAAAATCAAATTCTCAAGGACACCGATCGGATAAAAAAATACCGTGAAGTACAGCAACCCCGCGACCGATCCCCATGTTCCAGGCGCGGGCAGCTTGCGGCCAATCGGGCCAAGCCGGGCGAACGCGAGCACGGTCGCCGTCGGCAAAAATCTCGGCCAGATCGGTTGCTGCAAGCGCATGCTCAGCTCAGGACCACATGCCCATGCCGACGGAAATAGGTCAGTCCAGATGTAATCGTCAATACGACCGAAAGGCCGAAAAGGCCGATGCCACCCCACGTCACCATGGTGATCCACCACGAGTCTGCGCCATGGAACAGATCACCAAAATCGCGGGCAAACATCTTTGACCCTAGCAGCCAGCCAATCGCGTTGAGCTGAACGAACGTCTTGATTTTTCCGCCGGCGTCAGCTTCGACCACAATCCCTTTCGATGCCGCCGCCATCCGCAGACCCGAAATGACAAACTCGCGACACAAGATGCACAACACCGCGATCATCGCGGGAATCTGATGGCCAAGAAAATAATCTCCGTTCACCAGCGCGATCATGATTCCCAAGACAAGCACCTTGTCGATGACAGCGTCCATAAACCGTCCCAAGTTGGAAACCTGACCGCTTTCGCGTGCCAGTTTTCCATCGAGCCAGTCGGTCAGAGCCGCCGCGATAAACAGCCAGAAGGTGATCGTCGCAGCCCATTGAAACTCGCAGTACATGAGCGCCACGATGGCGAACATCGCAGGCAGTCGCGAGAAGGTCAGGATGTTGGGCAGGTTCAGTTTCATTGTCCGGCAAGGCGCCCAAACCACACCGCCCGTGGCGTGAAAGCAATAGTGGACCGGCCCGCCCTCAAGCGTTCCGCCATCGAAGCGGAAAAAACCGCATCGCCAGCAGGCGCCCTTTCGATTTCCTTCGGCGAACGTCATGCGCCATTGCATCTATCCCGGCACCTTCGATCCAGTCACTTACGGTCATCTCGATGTTCTGGCCCGCGCGGCCAAACTGTTTGATCGCGTGACTGTCGCCATTGCCGAGAACGCCGGCAAGAACCCGCTG
>DAITQE010000271.1:0-5616 GCA_036833235.1 Opitutus sp. | reverse complement strand
CGCCTGCACCGCTCAAAGACTTCGCCCCAATCAAAATCCCCGTCTTCTTCAACCGCAATGTGCTGGTTCGGGACATCACCTTTGAGGACCAGATGCGCGAGATGCACCACACGCTCAAGGGACACTCGCCGGTGGTGAATTTCGGCGATCTGAATCTCTACCGCGAGGGCGATGCTTACGGCGAACTTGTGACCCGCGCCCAGCAGATCGAGAAGTTCCTCGGCCAACATCTGTCCACCCAATGAAGCGCAGCGCGGCCGATCGCAGCTGGACAGTCATTCGGGTCAGGTCGATAAATGTTGATTCTCGCTCTTTCAAAGACGCAACGATCCGGGCGGCACAGATCGCTGTTACCGATTCGAGCGGCTGTCAGAAGCCTCGCGTCATCAAACACAGAGCCGTTTTAATCGGTCTCTCAACAAACTAACTGACCCATGCGCAAACCGGTCCTGTTAACGCTCGCCATATTCGGTGCACTTGCTGCCGGATGGGGCGCGATTACTGTTTATTTCACATGGCACCCCCGTACCTCCGAGCTTCGCGCGCTGCCGACACGATCACAATCGGCGGCTATCCCGAAACTAGAGTACGTTCCACAGCCGATTGGCGCGCCGGTGAGCGAGTTTGTACGACCGCTGGTCACGCATATTCAGATCGTCGATCTCGATCGCGATGGATTCGCCGACATCCTCTATTGCGAAGGTCAAAAGAATTCCGTGCGCTGGCTTCGGCAGAGCCCGCGCGGCGTTTTCACCGAGTCTGTGATTGGTGAAGAAATTCCGGGGCCGGTGCACGTGTGCGCGGCCGACGTGAACGGCACGGGGCGGCTCGATGTACTCGTAGCCAGCATGGGAAAGATTTTGCCCACCACGGAGCGAATCGGCGCGATCGTGGTGCTGGAAAACATCGATAACCTACATTTTAAGAAACACGTGCTGGTCGACCATGTCGCGCGAGTCACCGATATGCGCGCCGCGGATCTGTTGGGGCACAGCAATGGCCGGCTTGATCTCGTCGTCGGGCAGTTCGGTTATGACCAGGGCGAGACGCGCTGGATGGAGAATAAGGGCGGCTGGGAATTTGAGAGCCACGTCGTCAACACCCAGTCCGGCTGCATCAACACGCCGGTCGCGGATTTTGACGGAGACGGCCGGATCGACATGGCCGCGCTCATTTCGCAGGAGTGGGAGGAGGTGCACCTGATCCGCAACCTCGGGAACGGTCAGTTCGCCGACGGGGTGATCTGGGGGTCCACGAACGAGGATTTTGGCAGCAGCGGCATGACGGTGGCGGATATCAATCGCGACGGCCGTCCAGATCTGGTATTTACCAACGGCGACGCACTTGACTACGGTGGCGCCGGCACTCGTCCATGGCATGGAGTCCAGTGGCTTGAAAACAAGGGCGGCGGGTTCTTCAAGTATCATCGGATCGGCAACATGGCCGGTGCCTTCAGCCCCGTGGTCGTTGACCTTAACGGTGATGGCGCCCCCGATTTGCTGGTGGTGAGTGCGTTTGCCGATTGGGACAAACCAGATGCCGTATCGCTCATGGGCTGGATTAACGACGGCCAGGGAAATTTCACTCCCGTGGTGCTCGCCCGTGCGCCGACGCACCTGATCACGGTCGCTGCAGGGGATCTCGACGGCACAGGCGTGCCGGTGATCGTGACCGGCGCGTTTCACGTGTTTCCACCCTTCGAAAAGATGAGCAGCCTCACCCTATGGCGCAGAAAATGAAACCGGGAAAACCCGGCCCGCGGCGCGGGTGGCTGATCATCGGGCTAGCGGCCGTATTTCTGCTTGGCGCCGGGATTGCGTTGTCGCTTCATCGCCGCGCCCCATCGTCATCCGTCCGTGGGCTGCCACCGCTGCCTGATCTCGCGGGCAAACCTGCGGAGCTGCGGCAGAAGCTGACGGACTTGCAGGCGCAGGTCCGCGCGGATCACGACTGGCCGAACGCGGTCGCTGGGCTCGGCCGACTGTATCATGCGAATGGTTTTCCCACCGAAGCCGCAGCCTGCTGGCAGATCCTGCGCGCCGTTCAACCGCGGGAGGGGCACTGGCCCTACTATCTATCCGACATCAGCCGCACCGCATCCGACACAGAGGGCCTACAACATTGGCTGGAAAAAACGGTCGAAGTCGCGCCCGACTATTCCCCAGCATGGCTCCAACTCGGTGATTTGGCGTTCAAACGCCGCCAGTTTGACGCCGCGGAAAGCGCGTATCGTCGTCGGGTCCAAATCGTGCCGCACGATCCTTATGCGACCTTCGGGCTCGCCCGCGTCATGCTGGAGCGCGGCCAGCGCGACGAGTGCAAGCGCGAGCTCGAGGAGCTCACCCGCACGTCGCCGGAGTTCCCCTCGGCGCACAATTTCTACGCGGAGCTTCTCCATCAGGACAACGACGATGCGGGTGCGGCGAAGCAGCGGTGGTTCGGCATGGGGGCGGGACGGTTTCGGGCGGCTGATGATCCGTGGCTCGAGGAGCTTCACCCGTCGTGCTACGACGTCGACCAGTTGATCGTCTGGGGTGTGACTGATTTCCAGACCAAACACGGTGACCACGGACGGTCCCTGCTCGAACGCGCCCTTCGCTACGGGCCGGACTCCCCACGCGTCCTTGAGACTCTCGGCGGGTTTTACCTCGAGGAGGGAGAGCCTGAAAAAGCCCTCAAAATTCTAGAGCACGGGCTCCAATTGCCCGCCCCATCGGAGTCTCTCTACAACCGATTGTGTAATGCTTACTTGGTGCTCAAACGCCCGGCTGAGGCGTTGCGCGTGGCCGATCAGGGTTTGGTTTCACTCCCTCGATCGGCCCGACTGCACATCGCGCGTGGCCACGCCTTGACCGACACCAACCGCCCCGATGAGGCAATCGCCGCCTTCCGCGCGGCCATGACCTGCGCTCCCGGCACCCCAGAACCCGTCACGGACCTTGCCCTCATGCTATTGCATTCTGGCCGACGAGATGAAGCGGTGGCGCTACTCAAGCGTGCGCTCGAGATTCAGCCGCAATATGCGGACGCAGCCTCTGCCCTTTCAGAGCTTGAACTCGAAGCGGGACATCCGGACGAGGCGGCGAAATACATTGTCCCCTTTTTTCAGCAATTTTCCGGTTTGCAGACCGCACGTACTCTGATGTCGAAGCTGTATTTGTCACGCGCGCTCAACGCCAAAGGACAGGGCGACTTCGCCGAGGTCGAACGACTCTGCCGCGAAGGTCTGGCGAGTGTGCCGAACTCAGCTGAACTCCACCTGCTTCTCGGGATCTGTTTTGCGCGTAAAAACCGCTTGGATGACGCGCTGAAGGAGTTCGAATCTTCATACAAGTTCCAGCCGGACGATCCCCTGGTCGTATTGTCATTGGGGCAACTTTATCATCAACTGGGGCGCGATGCGGACGCCCGCCGTTTGCTGACGGAGGGTGCCGCTGCAGCCAAGCTATCCGGTGATAGGGAATCCATGGAGCACTTCCAACAAGCGCTTGATAAGCTGTCACGTTAGCATCGGCGACACCGCCGCAGTCGAGCGCTGGTCAACGATGTTCATATGACGGTCGAGCCAACGGTGTCCGGCAAAGCCCTACAGGTAGGAATCCGGGCGCCGCTGGAATAGAGGCAGGGCTTGTTTTGTAGGTTCTATCACCGCATCGGTACTTCTCGGATTTCACCAAAGCCAGCAGCGTACGTCCCCGGAATGAGGGGCACCTAATCCAGAGTGGCAGCAGGAACATGGCGAGCGCTCGTGTACTGAGTATTGACTACATTACAGACGGGTAGGGGTCTGTTATCTTCAACCCCTATTCGGCGCACCCTCCCCAATTCACCACGCGTTCAGCCCACCACCGGAATTTCCGGTGCACTGTTGTAGTAGCCGCACGTTTTCGACGTGCGGACCGCGCCGTAACCGGCGCGGCTACGCCCGCAACGATTTAAGGACCGATATGAATTCCCTAAAAACCCCGATCCGCATTTTCTGCCTGGCCGCTTTCGCGACCGCGGCGTCGATCGCGCATGCGATTCCAAGTAGCGCAACGCCATCGGTGATCGTCAGCACCGCGGCCGAGCCCATCGCGCCCGGAAAATTTCAGCGGCTGGAATCTCGGAAACACGCTGGATGCGCCGGACGTTCCCGAATCTGCAATTTCCGGCTTTCGCCTCGCCCCTAAAACCCAAAAAACCCAAAAAAAATGACAACAAAAATCGGAAAACCAGAAAGCATGAACACGTTGAATTGCTTCCTTGTCACCATCGCATGTCTGGCCTTGTCCTCGGTCGGGTCCGCGGCTGTCATGCCGATGCCCGGCGTCAACTTGGGAAACACCCTTGAGTCCACCTGGGGGTATACGGCGCCCACCAAGGCGCTGATCGACTCCATGCACAATGTCGGGTTCAAGACCCTGCGCGTGCCGTGTGCCTGGTCGTTCAATTCCACCAACGGCACCATCAATTCTGCGTACATGGCCCAAGTCAAGCAGGTGGTCGACTGGGCCCTTGCCGATGGCATGTACGTCATCATCAACGACCACTGGGACAATGGCTGGTTCGAACGCAACGGCTTCAACTCCTACGACCCTGCGATCAACTCCAAGCTGATCAACCTGTGGACCCAGGTGGCGAACACCTTCAAATGGTACGATAGCGATAGATTGTCCTTCGCCTGCGCCAATGAACCTGACGCGGCGACCCAGGCGAAGACCAATGTGCTCTACCAATACGAGCAGAATTGGATCAACGCGATGCGCGCCAACGGTGGGGGCAATGCCGTTCGCTGGCTGATCATCCAAGGGCCGAACACCAATATCGATGAGACGTGCAACTGGGGAAAGAACGTACCTTCGGATCCGGCGAATAAGCGGATGATCGAAGTGCACGATTATGATCCCTTCGATTTCACCTTGATGGATACGGATGAGACGTGGGGGACTTGGAAAGCCTTCTGGGGATATAATTATCATGTCAGCAAGCAGTTTACGAATCGCAACGTCAAAGCGGGGGACGACGAAAGCCTCATTGACATTAACCTCGGCAAGATGAAGACCAATTTCACGGACCGGGGCATCCCCGTGCTGATCGGCGAATTTCGCGCGGGGGTAAAGCCGGCGCGGCTCAACCTGACCGGCTCATACAAGGACCAGAACTACCGGTCGTGCACGCACTGGGACAAGTACGTGAACAATAAGATCACCAGCCTTGGGTTCAGTGGCACCGCTTGGGTTATCCAGAACGACATCTTCGACACGACGACCGGTGCGGTCCTGGACTGGAACCAGCTTAATGCGGTGCTTGGCAATTCCGAGTATCCTCCAATTTCAGGTCTGTAATTGCCTGTGAGCGTCCGAAGGCCCGCCGCATGGCGGGCCTTCGGACCGCGATTGCAAATCCGGTGGTCGTCCAAACGACGGCCGCCGGATTTTTCGTATCAGCATCATAGTGGGTAACTTCATAAACATGCGTGTACAGATGAGGCGTCGCGAATGCTCTCGGTTTTCATCGACTGTTACGGCCTACGTAAAGGCCATTGGGCAAGGGCCTGTTTACCACCAAACCCGGGGGATTACCGTTTGTGACTTTCTCTGGAAGATCGATCCGGCAAATACGGACTACTGGCTG
>DAITQE010000270.1:0-5620 GCA_036833235.1 Opitutus sp. | reverse complement strand
CCGCAACGCCGTCTATGAGAAGATGGTCGCGGAAATGTCCTCGGACAAAGCGAAGAATCACATCCTGCCGATTTCGACGCTGGGCATTCTGCAGATGACGCGTCAGCGCCAGCAGGAATCGCTCTCGAGCAATCTCTACACCGATTGCCCGTATTGCCGTGGCCGCGGCATCGTGAAGAGCGCGACGACGATGTCCGTTGAACTCCAGCGCAAGCTCTCGTCCGTGGTGCGCCGCCTCCAACTGCGCAAAGACGGCAAGGAATATTCGCTGCGCGTGATGGTACACCCGAGCATTTTGGAACGCCTTCGCAGTGAAGACGCTGAACTTCTGGTGCGAATGGAGAAACTGTTCGGCGTGAAGTTGGCCTTCCGGGCCGACCTCAATTATCACGTCGAAAATTTCAAAATCATCAACGCGCTGACGGGCGAAGAGTACCGCTAGCACCAGCAGCAGCTGTTCGGTGACATTAAATCCGTGTTGCCGACACGAATTCCGAGTTGCCGACGGTAATTCAATGACACGCTGACACGAAATCCGTAGCAGCGCAGCCCCTTCAGCCCTCCGCGAGCCACTTGGCACGGCGGGCTTCTCCTTGATCGAGTCGCGCGGGGAGTTGCCATCACCTGAGAACACGAGAGCCGCGGCATTTCCCGCGCCCTCTCGCCTTCACCGCGTTTGGATCGGCGCAGTCTGCCGAAAGCTGGGCGATCTCCATCGACGATAATTCTCGTCGGGATACGAATTTCTACGGGTCGATCATACCGGGACCAGCGGCTTCGGCTGCGGCTGCCACCTAGGCACGGAATTCATGGCAGCATGCTATCCCGGTGGCGATTGGTGGACTTGGAATCGGCGAATGTCCGCTGCCGGGCATATCCGCACCCACCGTCCGAATCGGATCGCCGCTCACAACACCGGCTGGCAGAGTTCATTCCAAGTCTGTGGCGTCAAACAAATCTGCCGGGCATCGATTCCTAGACGACATGGAATTCATGTCAGCATGCCACGGATTTAGTGTCAGCACGGGTCACGGAATTCATGGCATCTCGCCTACGGGATCGCTCACATGGATTTAATGTCACCGAACAGCAGCAGCAGCGGCTGAATGATGAGCAATATCTTTGGGAGCGCGGACGCCTCGTCCGCTTCCAATAGATATGCAGACGTGGGCATCCGCGTTCCCAACGATTTACGCTAGGCTGGCTTTGGCCAAGACCGCTCGGCGACCTCGAAACTGCAAACAATTCGCCGCAGAACGGGACTTAATCTGCAGCATTTCTTGTCGGCTGCGCCACTCATCTCCTGCTTTTTGTGCCAGCAAAAAATGCGAAGCTTAGGCACTTGGGATTTTTCGAGGACACGCCACACTGGCCGGTCTCTGAATTCACCGCGATCACGCGGCGGATTCAGGCTCAAACCGAACACGTCTATGTGCTCTCTCCTCGCTTCTTCCTCCCATGCTTCGCCCAAGACCGAACGGCGCCGGTCGAAGCACGTCGTGAGATGGTTGGCGCGCACTGAGCGGCCCCTCATCCCGATGCTGGCGGAGTTTTTCACCACCAACGTCTCGACCTGCTACATCTCGCATACCGAACTATGGAGCGGGCGGGCCCGCGATTTCGGTCATTGGGCTCCGGGCCTGAAACACGTGATCCAACGGGAACTTCGCGAGACCTTTCGCGACCGCGCCAAACGCATCGCGGTCATTGAGCGTGACGGCGAACTGGCGGGCATGGCCGTCGTCGTCGACCTCGGCCGGTACGCTCTGCTGGAGGACATTGTAATTAGCCGGCAGCGTCGCGGACGTGGAGTCGGTCGCGCGCTCGTGCGCTGGATTTTATCGGAATTGCGGACGGCCGGCAAAGTCTCCGTGTTCCTTGAAAGTGGCAGGCGCAATGTCGCCGCGCACCGTTTTTTCCAGCATCAAGGTTTTCGGCGCATCTCAATTTCGATGTGCCGCCGCCTCGCTGCCTAGGAAAACCTTGAATATTGCGGTCCGAAGTAGGGCGGGTCTGGGAACCCGCCCTTTTTCATTTCTCGCGAGTTCAACATCGCCGAGAGAACAAACAGATCACGCCCCAAGTCGGAAATGCTCGATCATGAGCAACGATCATTCACGATCACTCGTCTCATGCCTCCCGGAATAGCCCGCACCGCGGCCATCCTGCTCGCGATCGTCATCGGAGCTTTCCTTCCGCAGGCGCACTCGCTGGCGTGGCTCATCCGCTGGCTGGTGATGGCAATGCTCTTTCTCGTCTTCCTGCAAACTCGTCTGACGCAGACCGCATTGCATCGCACGCACGGCTGGCTGCTCCTCGCGAATATTGCGATGGGCTTTGCCGCCTGGGGGCTCGGCTGGCTGATCGGCGGACGCGATGTCGCTCTCGCCGCGTTTTTCGCTGGGATCACCCCGACCGCAACCGCGGCGCCGGTGATTGTTAGTTTCCTCCGTGGGCGGGTCGATTACGTCATCGCCGGTTTTCTGCTGACGAATCTCGTCATCACCGCGCTGCTGCCGCTGCTGCTGCCTTTGGTGCTGGGACACGCCACGCCGGAAGTGTTTGGACAGGTGCTGGGCAGTGTCACTCTCGTCATGTTTGCACCAATCGCGGCAGCGTGGACGATTCGTCGGCTGTATCCAAAAGCTGCTGGGTGGCCGCCCCGGCTCCGCAATTTTTCCTTCGGCATGTGGGTGACTGCCATCCTCCTGATTACGGGCAACGCTTCGGACTTTCTCCGGCGTCAGCCCGATATGCCGCATCTTGTCATCACCAAAATTGTGGTCATCACGATCGTGATTTGTGCGGCGAATTTCGCGTTGGGACGCTTGATCGGCGGTCGCGAATTTCGCCGGGAAGCGAGTCAGACGCTCGGTCAGAAAAACACGAGCTACACGATCTATCTCGCCTTGACCTATGCGAGTCCGCTCGTCGCGCTCGGCCCCACGTTTTACGTGTTGTGGCACAACCTGTGGAATTCCTGGCAGCTCCACCGCGTGCCGCACGACGTGGCGGATCCCAAATCCGTCGAAGGTGGGGTCCCGACCTCCAGGCGGGCCGTGTAGGCGGGGCTGGCTTATTCCGCCTGATTCGCATCGATCCGCCTGATTCGCGGGAAAAATTCATTTCGAAATTCTCGTTGGTTTCCAGATCCGCGGATTCTATTTTCGTTCTACTCATGCACGGCCTCGAACTGCTCGAAACGATTCGCTCACTCCCGCTCGAGGGAAGCTCCGCTATTTTCCTCCGTCACGCGGAACGATTCCCCATCGTCGATGCCGCCGACCCGACTCTTGCCGAAATCACCCCGGCCGGCGCCGCGGCTGCCGAAGCGTTCGGCGCTGGCATTACCGGCTTCGACTGCGTGCGCCTCTTCCACAGTCCTATCAAACGCTGCCGGCAAACAGCCGAGTGTATCGCGCGAGGCCTCGAGTCGACGGGCTGCTCCGTTGAGATCGCGGGCGCGGAACGGACGCTCGGCGTCGATTACATCCTCGATCTGAAGGAGGCCGGGCGCCTCACTCTCCTCCACGGAAACCATTTCGTCCGCTTGTGGTTCACGGGCCAGATCGCGCCGACCGTCATTCGCCCAGTTGCTCACATCGCGGCCGGGAAACTGGTTTATCTCACGCAACGCCTGCAGGAACCCTGCGCCCGCGGCCGTCGTCTCGATGTGCACGTCTCTCACGATTGGAACGTGATCATCCTCCGCGAACTCATGCTGCACGTTCGCCACGAAGAGGCCGGCTGGCTCACGTATTTGGACGGTCTTGCGTTCTCCTCTCGCGCCGCGGGCCTGCACGCGTTTTACCGCACTAGCTCGTTGATGAAATCAATGCCGTGGACGTTTGACGTTCCGGTTTAGTCGCATGTCACCGCAGCCGCAATACCTTCATGTAGCTACGAGCATGAGCGAGTGGTGATTTGGTTTGAGCCCGCAAACCAGACCTCAATTCCAGCCGCCTCAATCCGTCGCCTCCATTTTCGTGGTCACACGTTCCCGCACGTCGGCCACAATCTCAAACGATCGCACGCGCGCCGCGTGATCATAAATCGCCGCGGTCACCATCAATTCGTCAACCTGCGTGCGTTCAAGAAAAGCTTCGATCCCGCGCTCCACGATCAGCGGCGATCCAACCACCGCTTCGCTGAACGCATGGCTCACGCCCGCGCGTTCCAGCGCCGTCCACCGTCCGTCCATCGAGTCGACCGGCGGAGGCAGCGGTCCCGGTGTGCCGCGGCGAAGATTGACAAAGCTTTGCTGGAGCGAAGTGAACAGCCGAACGGCTTCCGTATCCGTTTCAGCCGCATACACCGCGATCGCAGCCATCGCGTAGGGCCGGTCCAACTGCTCCGACGGCCGGAAATCCCGCCGATAAATTGCGAGCGCCTCTTCTAACGCGTTAGGCGCGAAATGCGACGCGAACGCAAACGGGAGTCCAAGCGCCGCCGCCAGCTGCGCGCTGAAAAGACTCGATCCAAGCAACCAGATTGGAATCGACAGCCCGGCTCCGGGGACGGCTTGCACCGGCATGCCCGTACTTGGGCCACGAAAATATGCCTGCAACTCAACCACATCCTGCGGGAAGGTTTCCGCGCTATTCGGTTTTCCGCGGCGCAAGGCGCGCGCCGTCAACTGATCCGTTCCAGGCGCGCGCCCCAACCCGAGATCGATTCGTCCGGGAAAAAGCGATTCAAGCGTGCCGAACTGCTCGGCAATCACAAGCGGGGCATGGTTGGGCAACATGATCCCGCCCGAACCGACGCGAATCTTGGACGTGCCCGCAGCGACATGGCCGATGACGACCGCGGTAGCGGCGCTGGCGATGCCCGGCATGTTGTGGTGTTCCGCCAGCCAGAAACGGTGATAGCCCAACTGCTCCGCATGCCGCGCGAGATCACGCGATCGTTGAAGCGCATCAGCTACCGTGCCGCCCTGCACGATGGGCGAAAGATCGAGAATTGAAAACGGAACCATCTCGCACTCTGCTCGCCCGCCGAGAAATTTCCAGCCACGCCGCGCGTTCCTCGTTGGAAAAGCTTCTTGAGCTGACTGATCCGTAGCTGCGAGCGTGACCGGGTGGCCCTCGGTCCGGTCGTCCGTTGTAGGTTGCGCGCTCGCCGCGCTACTTTTGGTTTTGGCAGTTCAGATTGCTCTCACCTCGCCGCTTTGCGTCTGCGCCGTAATCGCCACCGTTGTGCCGCGTTGACAATGTAACCGGCGCATCGCTCCGCACCGCAGCGACACGGATGCAAACGGCCTTCCTTCAAACTAAAGCCATAATCGAACGCCAGCTCGGCACCGGCTGGAATGTCCCGCCGCGCCACAATCCAAATCCGGCCCCGCACTGTTTCCGCGCGGCAATTCGGCGTGCAGGAGTGATTGATTAGTCGCGCGACATTGTTGCGCTGACGGCCGTCCAGATCGTACCGGCGATTTAAAACGAAAATGTACACACGGGCATCCTGCCCCCGCCGCTGACGTTCGAGCCGCTGGGCTTCGCGCCGCTGCGCCTCCGCCTTCGTGATGCGTTCGCCGGTGTACTCGATGATGCGCGTGCCATCCGGGATATCGACCCGCGCATAAACGCCACGCCCGTGAATGCCAGATCGCGCAGGC
>DAITQE010000269.1:0-5622 GCA_036833235.1 Opitutus sp. | reverse complement strand
TAGACGCGAAAAAACCGCTGGAGACGTCTCCAGCGGTTTTAACAAAATGGAGCGGACGAAGAGACTCGAATTGAACGACTTACAAACGCAACAAAATCACCACGTTGCGGATACAACGACCCCTCCATCTCCCGACACAGCAACCGTCACACCCGCCCTCGAACTCGCTGAAATCATCGCGGCGTGGACGAAACTCCCACCCGAAATTCGATCATCAGTGCTCACTCTGATACGCACGTCGAAACTAGACGCGACCTAACGTTTCGCAACCCCAACGTTCATCTAGCGCGAGAATTCTGCGCGCGCTCTTCGAGACCTATCAGCCTGCTCTATCGTATCCGGGCCGATTGAAGACGGCTGCCCGACCGATAATGCGGCTGGATGTATCGGCCATGCCCTGCGATTTTGCTGTCGCGATGGGGCCTCAACGTATTGCGAAAAACAGTAGGATTGTGATCGCGGGAGCAGGCATCGGCGGACTCGCAACCGCCCTCGCCCTCAAGCAGCGGGGCTTTCGCCCGATTGTTTGCGAACGTGCACCGGAGTTGAAGGAGATCGGCGCAGGATTGCTCCTATCGCCCAACGGAGTTCGCGCCCTTGAATTCCTCGGCTTGAGGAAAACAGCCACCTCCTTGAGTCGCGTGATTCGTGAATGGCGCATACTGGACCGAACGGGGCATTGCCTTCAGCGCATGAGTCCCTGTCACCGCGAACTGCCGGCACTGAGTCTTCATCGCGCCGACCTGCAACAGCTGTTCCTCAAAATGATGCCGACAGATTGCCTCAACTTAGGGGCTGAGGTGAGCAGGTTTCAGCACAACGCATCGGTCGTGGAGGTTCTTCTTACTAGCGGAAAAGCGATTGCAGCCGACGCCCTAATCGGCGCAGACGGACTTCGCTCCTCGGTGAGGGCGCTGCGTTTCGGGCCACAGCCGCCGGCGTATTCCGGATACGTCGGCTGGCGTGGCGTGAGCCCGTGGATTCCCGATGCATATAAAGGCGAGCACCTGAGCGAGTCATGGGCCGAAGGGAAACGTTTCGGGATTTCACCGATGGGAAATGGGCGCTGCTATTGGTACGCGACGGCGAATCGCGCAGCCGATCAGAATTCCGCTGGTGACAATCGCCATGCCGAGCTGCTCCGGTTGTTTGGTCACTGGCACGCGCCGATCTCTAAATTGATCGAAGCAACCCAGAAGGAGAACATCCTTCAAAGCGATATCTATGACCGGCCGGCTCAACATCCCTGGTCTGACGGTCCAGTGACACTGCTCGGCGACGCTGCGCACCCAATGACTCCGAACCTTGGCCAAGGCGCATGCTTTGCGCTTGAGGACGCGTGCGTGATCGCGCGATGCATCGAAGAGGCCGGCAATTTTCCGGAGGCGTTCGGACGTTATGAACGCATGCGTCGTTCGCGGACGGATATTGTTCAACGATGTTCACGGTGGATGGGAAAATTGATCCAGATCGAAAAGCCCGCTGCCACCACCCTGCGCGATCTCATTCTGTCCGCGACGCCAAACAAGGCCGCGGACCTTTCCATTCGTCGTCTGTTTTCCTTTACACCTTAACGAGGTCGGTCGCCTGAGTTCGTGCGACTGGTTTCGGCTCCTCTGCTGGTAACTTCATCAGCGCCCACCCCACCAGAAAAATTGCGGCGCCAGCGAAAGCAGGTGCCAGGTGCCGGAGGTCGAGATACCCGATGACGAAGTGAACGCCGATGGCCATCGTGAAGCCGGTGATACCGGCGAGCAGCATGACTTGGCGAAAGCTTCGCGTGGGCCGTGCGTGCAGAACGAGCAGGATGAGAGTGAGTCCAATCGATAGCAGACCTCCCCCAAAACCTGCGCGATCGTGCGCAATGATAGGGACCAACGGCTTTGCCACGCCGCAGATCTCAACGTACGACAATCCAATGTAGGTAAGGTCCTCGCGGACGAAAACCGAACTCATCCCGACGGTCATGATGGTCGCCCCGGCACCGCTTAATCCAGCTCCATAAATCAGCAAAAGAATCCTACCCGCCCAATACCGCCGCGAATCGCTATCCGGCGAACGTATTTTCAATAGCGTCCTCCAACTCCTCGAGCCGACTAACAAACGCCGCGACCTAAACATTCCGGCAAGATAGACCGGGAGCAGAAAAAGGGTCGCGACACCGTGCCAAGTGTCGAGGTAGCCATAACCAAGATAAGTCAGAAAGCTGCCGAATCCGGTGATGCCTGAAAGCGTAAGCGTCCACCACGCCCAAGCCTCCCCTCGCTTCAGCGGAAACTCGACAATCCAAAGATACAACAATCCGATCGCGATCAGTGAGCCGCCAAAGGCCGCGCGATCGTGAAACATAAATTTCACCAGAGCGGGATTTCCGATCCGGCTTAGTTGCTGAGCATCCATTCCGAGCCTCGCGACATCGTGGGGCAGGAAGTGACCGGTGATGCTCAGAAAAAGTGCGAAGCCACCCGACGCGATAAGCGCGACTCCGGTGAGAGCCAGGAGAAAGCGCCCGTCACCCAACAGTGCACTCCATACGCTCCTGTCCTCGTCGTCGATTTCTGGTGAGCGATTCATGGGACTCGAATTGCCTCTACTCCTTGAGACTTCAGGTAGGGGTCGAGACGCGTTGCGAGTTTCTGCCAATTGAACGAGGGCACAGAAGGATAAAGATGATGCTCCAAGTGGTAGGTGTGCTGGAGAAAAAGCTCGGGAATAAACCGGCCGCGGACCGCGTGCGTCTGAAAAAGGGAGTGCTCCCCATCGGCGCGGTGGGGGATCCATACCGTGGCGACCGGATACAGCCAACTGCTCGTTACGACTAGAATCAGGTAGACCAAAAGCACGACGGTCTGATGAACGAAAAGTAAACTGCACGCTGCAAAAATCGCGGCCCATAACGCTTCGACCGCCATCCAGAACTTTTCGTCGCGACGCGCCCGCGGCCACGCCCACAGGAACAGTCGAGATTGCTGACCGATGCCTTCGATCAGCGCACGCCACAGCGGCATCTTCGCCACTCTTCCTTCGATATCTTCATCATCGGGAAAGTGACGATGATGGCACAGATGACTGATTCGAAAGGCATGTCCACTTCGCAGCGCCAGCATTTCAACCACGCTGAGCAGACATTCATTCAGCCAACGCGGAAATCCCAGAGTGCGATGCAGGAGATCGTGAGAGGTCGAAACGTACGTGATGAACATCAACCCCGCCACCGCCAGAACGGCCGGAATCCACCAGCCGTGGAACGCGAACGCGAAATACGCAGCCACACAAAGGAACGGTCGAAGGACGGACCAAATCCGCTGAGCGGGGGATACGACCAATAGATCTCGCCCCAAGATATCGATGGTCGGTATTTTGGAAGGAGCCATGACCGCACCTTTGCAGAAATTATGGGTAGGGCCAAGGCTGCAACCGTCACTGAAAAATGCATGCCGATGCGCACGTGGCGGCTATTCAGTCCCGTGCCTGACCGGGACCGCTTCATGGCCATTCTTCGCGCAAAACGCGATCTGACCGTTCAGTGATCTATGGCACTCTCCCCTCAGTACGCCGCGAAAGCGCTCGTGCCCGGCAAACAGAGCACTCCCAGTCGCGGCGGAGGTTGGTTGCCGTGTTGGCTCGCACTTCAGGAAAGTTCGTGCAACTACCCGCCAGCGCGGCAAAAGCCGTTGCACGGCGGGCACGGATAGATTCATCCTTCACCGCGAACCCGTCAGCAGTCTTAACCAGCTGGACCGTCTTTGAGGTTAGACGAAAGCTTTCGGGATTCTCAGAGCCTGAGAGTTGCCTGATTTAAAATTTTTTGCTGTCGCCGTTCTCATACGTTTACAAGGTCGATCCTGCTTAAAAACAGTCAATGTGTTCATGCTTGATGACTGCAAGGTCGCGGTAACACTTTAGCCGGAAATTCAGATCGCAGTGCTTCTGTTGATACACGCGTCGAATCAAGACGCTTCGCAACCGAGAGCCACAGTCGCTCAGCTCAAACAAAGCGTTCGACCAACCGTTGCACGCCTTCGCGATTACTCGTGGCAATTGCCCGGAACGATTCTGAAACGCGCGTATCGGCCGCGACGCGTTGCCAGAACGCGAGTGCAGCAGCCGCAGCATCGTTCCAGACATCAGCCACCGCTGCAAATGGCGGGCGCGGCGAAAAAGGCCGCTCGGCTAACTCACCTTGTGCGCCGGGCGCGTAGAGCATCGGCAGCATATCGTATAACGGAGTGAGCTGATAAGGGCGGTCGTCGCCGAACCAAAAACTCGCGTTCGCCCGGTGCATGTCGCTGTTGGCGATAAGATCGCCGAAGCACCAAGTCCAGCGCAGCAGGCGCGCGCCGTCCGCTGAAATCCAGCCCTCCTCATGGAGCATCCCTGCGGCTACCGCCCAATCCGGAGACGGACGCGACAGAAACGCATCCTCCACCGTGCCCAAGGAGAGCAGTCCGCGGCGGCCAAGGTTTCCAATCCGATCGAATCGCTCGACCTCCAGAAAGCGACGGCCACCGGAATCGATCACCTCAGTCTGAACGCTCGGAATCTGGCGCGACCGCATAATCTCAGCGGCGAGATGCTCACAGAGAAGAAGGTCAGCCCACCGCTGAGAAACGGGAGACGGTTGCGCGGCGGAAAACTTGACCAAAACGGATCGAACATCTCCTGAAGGGCGCAGGACCGTCGCGAGGAACTTGGGTTGTTCGCCACCAGCGGACGATCCAACGAGCTCACCGCGTTGCGCGGCCTCGGCACGGCTGGGATAGACGGCGGCTCGATCTGCGTCAGCGATGCCGGTGTTGCGGAAATCTTCCCCCGCGCGAATCGCGTGTTCCAGCGCGCGATCACCCACGACCAAGTCTCCCGGCAGATCCCCGCCGTCAGTTAGAAAATACGCGAGCACGTCATCATCGTTCCACAACCGAAGATCAGCCGGCGCGCCAAGGCGTGACGCGACGTCGCGTGCGATTGCACGCCCGAGATAACCCTGCGGTCTCACCTCCTGCAAAAAAAAGGGGAGTCCCGAGAACAAGCCTTCCGGGTAATCGCGTCCCATCCATGCCGGAGCCGTCGAGGTGGGAACGAAGCGAAAACCACCATGGAAAGTGCGCAGCTCACCCCACACTCGCGGCCGGCCGCCATCGCCTATCCGATAAATGGGCCACTGACTGCCTAGATTCCTCACCGGACGCCGAAGCGCATAGCGGACATTTCGCGCCGCCCCGATGCGCTCCACCGATGCCCCAAGTCGGCCGATTAGCCGCGTCATGGTCGGCGTGCTGATCCCTAGCTCTTCCGTAAGATCACGGCCAGCCAGTACTCCTCTCGCCTGAAGGAGAAGCGTCAAACGGTTGGGGTCAGGTAGTGTCCGGGCCATTTTAGTGAAACGATTCGTGAAACGATCATTTATTTTCTTCTAATTGTCCAACAGGTAATAATGGTATCTGACCATCGCTTAGTGAAACGATTAATGGTCAGTTATCCAAAGCAATGGCACGCATTGGCTCAGCTAACGTTCAACACGAGCAAATGAAGCCCGCTCGTCGCGATTTCTGGGTCTCATGCGAAGACATCCAAGCCGCCATGCTTCGCGATGACGATGCGGTCGATTAATTCGGCCACCAC
>DAITQE010000268.1:0-5645 GCA_036833235.1 Opitutus sp. | reverse complement strand
GCGTCGACCATGAGTTCGGCTAGGGCTTTCATCCGGGTCGCGGGTTCCCAGCCGAGGTGCTTTTGGGCTTTGGAATAATCACCGATCAAGAGGTCGACTTCGGCGGGGCGGAGGTGGCGCTCGTCGAACTTCACGTGGTCCTTCCAGTCGAGATTCACCCGTCCGAAGGCGGCGTCGAGAAAGGCGCGGATCGTGTGGGTCTCATTCGTGGCTAGGATGTAGTCGTCGGGCTTTTCCTGCTGCAGCATCCGCCACATGCCTTCGACGTACTCTTTCGCGTAGCCCCAGTCGCGTTCGGATTCCAGATTGCCGAGATAAAGTTCTTTCTGCAGGCCCTTCTTGATCCGCGCGGCGGCGAGTGTGATTTTACGGGTCACGAAACTTTCGCCGCGGCGCGGGGACTCGTGATTGAAGAGAATTCCGCTGCACGCGAAGAGATTGTAGGATTCGCGATAGTTCACCGTCAGCCAGTGAGCGAAGAGCTTGGCACAGCCGTAAGGCGAACGCGGATAAAAAGGGGTCGTCTCGCGCTGGGGAACTTCCTGTACCTTGCCAAACATCTCGGAGGAGGAGGCCTGGTAATAGCGCACTTTCTTGCCGATGCCGGACTCAATGATCGCCTCGAGGATTCGCGCTGCTCCCACGCCGGTGATGTCCGCGGTGTATTCTGGAATATCAAAGCTGACGCGCACGTGGCTCTGGGCGGCAAGATTGTAGATCTCGTCGGGCTGGAGCGCGTAAAGCAGTTTCACGAGCGAAACACTGTCCGCGAGATCGCCGTAATGCAGGAAGAGCCGTTTGTTCTCGCCGTGTTCAAACTCATTCAGATGGTCGATTCGGCCGCGGTTCATCGTGCTCGCGCGTCGGACGAGGCCGTGAACCTCGTAACCTTTTTCCAGTAGCAGCTCGGTGAGGTACGAACCATCTTGTCCAGTGATGCCGGTGATCAGGGCTTTTTTCTTCATTTAAAATGAGTACGGTTGTGTTGAGCGAAGCGACGGCGAGGCCGCGCAGACGCTCAGGTATGGCGGAGCGATTCAACCTGAACAGCCTTTTTTGAAGAACGCGCTTGGGAAGGGGCGCATCTCCGAGTTGTCGGTGAATAGTAGCGCGGGCTTCCAGCCTGCATCCTGCAAAGGAAGATGCAGGCAAGATGCCCGCGCTACGATGGCCGACCGCCACCGACAACTCACAGATGCGCCCGCTTGGAAGAACGTGAGAACGCGAAAGCCGGAAAATTGAGAACGCGAGATAGGAAGAGCTCGTCAGGCCAATTCTGATTTAACAGGAGGAATACCGTGATCGATCCGAGGTCGAATCTAACACCTATGAAGTTCGACCACAAAGGCACGGAGGCACAAAGAACGGAAATCGGAGTGAGATAGCATTCCAGCCCCAAGGTCGTTAACCGTGCACTGTATCACCGGCCACGTTTACCGGATCGATCTCGGCTCGTCCTCGGATCGACTCTCCTGTTAAATCAGATCGGATGCTTGTTTTGAACAGGAGGAATGGCGAGGAAGAACGCGAGATAGGAGATTGAAAGCGCAAAACCGGGGAACTCGGCTGCCCCGTTCTTTCAAATCTTCAAGTCTCTCACGTCTTCTCAGTCTTTCACTATAGCTTCTTCATCTCGGAGTCCACCAGCAGCGCCATCATTTCTTTGAAATGAACCGTGTTTTGCCAGCCGAGGACGCGGGCGGCTTTTCCTGGATTGCCACACGGGGCCACGGGCTCGACCGAGGAAATCAAGCCGGCATCGTAGCGCACGTAGTCCTGCCAGTTTAGCCCGACATGGCTGAAGGCGGTCGTAACGAGTTCTGCCACGCTGTGGAGCTCTCCGGTCGCGAGCACGAAATCATCGACTTTCTGTTGCTGGAGCATGAGCCACATACCCCTCACATAATCCGGTGCCCAACCCCAATCACGACGGCCTTCGAGGCTACCGAGCGTGAGCTCTTTTTGCAGGCCCTTCTTGATACGAGCGGCGGCGCGGGCGATCTTCATCGTCACGAAATTGCTGTTACGCCGCGGTGACTCGTGGTTGTAGAGAATTACGGCGCAGGTCTGCAGGCCGTACGCGATACGATAAATCCGCGCCATCTGCTGGGAGAAGGCTTTCGCTGCGCCATAAGGCGTCGTCGGGTTTAGCGGCGTCAACTCGTCCTGCGGCGAGTGGGGTGGGGAGCCGAAGACTTCGCTGCTGGAGGCGTAAAGGAATTTGGGTGGATTGGGCAGGTCTCGTAGGATTTCCAATAGCCGAAGCGTGGCCATGCCGATGCTGTCGACGGTGCTTTCTGGAAGTTCGAGGCTTAGGCGGGGACTGGATTGTCCGGCGAGGTGATAAAATTCGTTGGGTTGGGCCCGGCTGATGATCCGTCGGAGATGAGTGGCGTCTTCGAACGCGCCGATGTGCAGAAAGAGACGCTTCCCCAAGATTGCGGGGTCGGTCACCAGATGGCGGATATTGCTCGCTGCGATCGCATCGGGTCGATGGACGAGCCCGTGGACCTCGTAGTCGTGTTCAAGTAGCCATTCGCAGAGGTAGGAGCCGTCTTGGCCGGTGATGCCGGTGATGAATGCTTTGGGCATATTAGCGCGCGAGAAAGGAGTGGAGCGTCATTGAACTGTTTTCAATACAACGCAGTTGACCACGGATTTCACAGATCAGCACGGATAAAGACAGCAAGAGAAGGTCGAAAGTTTATTTTCCCGTTCGAGCCGCGATTCAATCGATAATCAGATGATGTGACCACAGAGATACAAAGATACAGAGACGAAACTGAATTGGTTTTACAGGAGACGAACCGAGGACGACCGTAAGCGGTAACTCAGGGACAGTCTAGGCGGATGCCGCAGCAGTAGGTAAACTGCGCAGATGAAAGAAAACAAGACGCTATTAGTGGTGGGGAAGCGGCAGTACATCCGGCCGGTGGAGCGAGCCAGGATCTTGGCGGAGTGGGAAGCGAGTGGACTGAGAGCGGTGGAGTTTGCGCAGCAGCGCGGTTTGGACAAACGCTCGATCTACCGGTGGCGGGCCCAAGTGCGCCGAGCGCCGGCGCGCGAGCTTTCGCTGGTGGAGGTGCCGGCGCCGAGGACGGGAGCGTGGGCGGCGGAGGTGATGACGGTGAGCGGGCCGCTGCGGTTGTCGCTGGCGGCGTCGCCGAGATGGGCTGGGCAACTGATCCGGGAGCTTGGCCGATGCTGAGCATCGGGCCGGGGACCAAGGTGTTTTTGCGGCCCGGCGCGACTGATCTCCGCCTGGGCTTCGAAGGCCTCTACCAAATGGTGCGGACGGTGCTGGGGCAGGATCCGCTTTCCGGGAGCGTGTTTGCCTTTTGTAACCGCAGCCGCACCCGGCTTAAGCTCCTGACGTGGGACACGACGGGCCTATGGCTGTGTACCAAGCGGTTGGATCGCGGCACTTTCTTCTGGCCGGCAGAGGGGCCGGCCGATGCGCTCACCGCCGCGCAGTTATGGGCGTTGGTGGCGGGTTTGGAAGTGAGCGGGTGGCGCCAGCATTGGCGGCGATAAAATCTTCGAAAAAGCTTGCCCATCAGCACCGCTGGTATCATAACTAAGGATACATGAGTGACGTCCTGCCCCCCGCCCCCGCCGAGTTGCGAGCGCTGCTCGTGGCCGAGCGCGTGGCGCACGTCGTCACCCAACGGGAGCGCGACACCGCGCAGGTGCTGCTTCAGTACGCGACGCTGGAGCGCGACGCGGCGAAGGCGAAGCTGCAAGCCCTGCTCAAACGCTACTTCGGCCGCTCGTCGGAAAAACTCGATCCGAACCAACTGGCGTTGGCGTGGGCCGCGGTCGAGGCCGATCAAGCGCTGGTCACTCCGCCGCCACCGCCGCCGGTGGAACGCAAACCCAGGACCCCCTCGGTGCGCCGGGCCCAACGGCTCGAAGACTTGCCGGTACTGGAGACGATCACCCTCGATCTGCCCGAGTCGGAGAAGTTCGCCCCGGACGGCACCGCGTTGGTCAAGATCCGGGAGTCGATCACCGACGAGGTCGATTACCAGCCCGGTAAACTTTTTCGCCGCCAGATTATCCGGCCGGTGTATGCGAGCCCGCGGCACGTCGGTGTGCCCCAGGTGGCGCTGTTGCCCGCGAGGGTCATTCCCGGCGGTCAGGTCGGTCCCGGCCTGATCGCCCATGTCCTGCTTTCGAAGTATGTCGATGCCATTCCCCTCTACCGGCAGGCCGCGATGCTCGAGCGGCTCGGTCCGGGTTTTACCCGCCAGGCCATGGGCCAGTGGGTCGAACACGGCGCCGGACTGTTGCAACCGGTCTACCGCGAATTGCAAAAAATCGTCGAGCGGAGCGGTTACGTCCAAGGCGACGAGACGCCCATCCGGGTGCTCGATCCGGCGCGGCCCGGTGCGGCCCGCGAAGCCTGGCTGTGGACTTTTCTTGCTCCAGGCCAACGCACCGTCGTGTTCGATTTCCAACTGACGCGCAGCCACGAACCGGCCCTCGCTTTCCTGCGCCGCTTCACCGGGATTTTCCAGACCGACGGCTACGCGGGCTATATCAAAGCGCTGCGCGTGCTGCCCGAAGCGCAGCGCCAGCGGATTATCCACGCCAACTGCATGGCCCACTGCCGGCGCCCGTTTGTCGAGGCCCTCGAAACCGGTGACGACCGCGCCGCGCCGTTCCTCGCTTATCTCGGGGCCCTCTACCGGATCGAAGCGGAACTGCGCGAGACGACCCCAATGGAACGTGCGCAGGCGCGCGGCACCCGGTCGACCGCCTGGCTCGTGCCCCTGCATCTGGCGCTCACTCGCGCCGCCGCCGATTCCGCCCTCCTGCCGCAGAGCGCCCTCGCCAAGGCGGTTCATTACGCGCTCGCGCGCTGGCCGGAACTGACCCGCTACGCCGAGCCCGGCCACGGGCACATGCACATCGATTCTAACGCCGTCGAAAATTGCATTCGCCCCAGTGCCGTCGGCAAAAAGAATTTTCTCTTTGTCGGCCACCCCGACGCCGGCTGGCGCTCCGCTGTCCTCTACTCCATCCTCGGCACCTGCAAGCTTCAGGGCGTCAACGAATGGAGCTACCTCACCTGGGCGCTCCCGCGCCTCGCTCAGGCCACCAATCTCACCGCTCACGAGTTCACCCCGCACCGTTTCGCTGCCCTCAGCACTTGATCGGTCCTCTCCGGTCAACTTCACCCTGACACTCTATCGCCCGCTCCCTTGCTCGCCTAGGCTGGTCTCCGGTTGTCGCTTACGGACGAACCGAGGAAAGCGCGGATAACCACAGAGGCACGGAGATACAGAGAAGAAACTCTGGCCCCTCCACCGTCGTTCTTCGTGCCTCTGTGCCTTTGTGGTCGAACTTCATGGCATCGGGTTCGACCTCGGATCGACCTCGGTATTTCTCCTGTTCAAACAGAATTGGTCTCCGAAAGAAAGGGCGAGCAGATCAAGTTTTTCGAATCCGAATAGACCTTGTCAGAAAAATGGAGTCAGAAACACAAACAAGCGGAAGCACTCGAAACGGGCTTTCATTTTTCTGACCCGTTTTTTCTGACTACTGGTCCGAGGCTTTGTCTCGCTAGAGTCCTTGAACGCTCAAACTCGTTGTGAACAGATCAAGTTTCCCAAACCAAATTCAACCACGGATGAACACCG